>CAZJAW010000008.1:0-16921 GCA_964544035.1 uncultured Rhodobacterales bacterium | reverse complement strand
CTGCAGGATGCATGCCCTTGGGCCATTCAATGAGCGCAGGCCAAAGGCAATCAAATGGGGTAGTTCCATCTGCAGACACCGCCATGCGCCAGCGCAGATCACCGCGCGCAACGTCAACAGGCGCACCGCAACCCTCTGGCATGCGGGCAAGGACATCTTGCATCTCATCGACCGCCGCCGCCCAATTGGACAACCGTGCGGACCCCGTGAAACGGTCCAAATCGTACCAGCGAGGACGAACGGGAACGGGCAGGCTTGGGTCAGGCGCAATCGCTTCCAGATAGAGCCCATCCTCAAGCCCCATCAACGTGTTATGCGTATGAAACACGGCGTGCTGACCGCCCGGTTGCATAGCAACGCCAAGCCCGTCTTCGATATAGGCCTGCGCCTCTGCGAGGGTGGTCGCGCCGACGACAAGATGGTCAAGGATCATGGCTAAGCCTCGCTCAGAATATTCAGAATTTCCTGCGCCGCATCCGGGATATTGGTACCGGGTCCAAAGATCGCCTTGACCCCAGCATCATAGAGGAACTGATAGTCTTGCTGCGGGATCACGCCGCCGCAGATGACGATGATGTCCTCTGCGCCTGCGTCCTTTAACGCCTGCACAAGTTGAGGCGCGAGGGTCTTATGCCCCGCCGCTTGGGACGAGATGCCAACGACGTGCACGTCGTTGTCAACTGCATCTTGGGCGGCCTCACCGGGGGTTTGAAACAGCGGGCCGACATCCACATCAAATCCGATATCGGCAAAGGCAGTGGCGATCACCTTGGCCCCGCGATCATGCCCATCCTGCCCCATCTTGACGACCAGCATACGAGGGCGACGCCCTTCGGTTTCGGCAAAGGCTTCGACCGATTTCTGGATGGCGGCAAAGCCTGCATCACCTTCATAAGCGGCGCCATAAACGCCTGCGAGGGTTTTCACCTCGGCGCGATGGCGACCAAACACTTTTTCCATGGCCATGCTGATTTCTCCGACTGAGGCGCGGGCGCGAGCGGCCTCGACGGCCAACTCCAACAGATTACCGTCGCTTTTAGCCCCTTCTGTCAAGGCATCCAAAGCTGCCGCGCACGCGGCCTCGTCCCGGCTGGCGCGGATCGAATTCAGGCGCGCAATTTGGCTGTCACGCACAGCGGCATTGTCGATGTCGCGGATGTCGATCGGGTCTTCTTTGTCGAGGCGGAATTTATTGACCCCCACGATCACCTCATCGCCCTTGTCGATCAGCGCTTGGCGGGTCGCGGCGGCTTCTTCGATGCGCAGCTTTGGCATGCCAGAGGCGACGGCCTTGGTCATGCCACCCATTTCTTCGACTTCTTCGATGAGCGCCCATGCGGCTTCGGCCAGATCATGAGTCAGCTTTTCGACGTAATACGATCCAGCAAGAGGGTCGACCACATTGGTCACACCGGTTTCGTTCTGCAAGATCAATTGCGTGTTGCGCGCAATCCGAGAGGAAAATTGTGTAGGTAAAGCAATAGCTTCATCGAAAGAGTTCGTGTGAAGAGATTGCGTGCCACCCAACACCGCCGCCATCGCTTCGTACGCTGTGCGCACGACGTTGTTGTAGGGATCTTGTTCTTGCAAAGATACGCCAGACGTCTGGCAATGCGTGCGCAGCATCGAGGATTTGGGGTTTTTGGGCTCAAATTCCGACATGATGCGATGCCACAGAAGCCGCGCGGCGCGCAGCTTGGATGCCTCCATAAAGAAGTTCATACCGATGGCGAAAAAGAACGACAAACGACCGGCAAAGGCGTCCACATCCATGCCACGCGCAATGGCGGCGCGCACGTATTCGCGCCCGTCGGCAAGGGTGAATGCAAGCTCTTGGACAAGGTTCGCGCCCGCTTCTTGCATGTGATAGCCCGAGATGCTGATCGAGTTGAATTTTGGCATTTCGGCAGAGGTATACGCAATAATATCCGCGATGATCCGCATACTCGGCTCAGGCGGATAGATATAGGTGTTGCGCACCATGAATTCTTTGAGGATGTCGTTTTGAATGGTGCCGGACAAGGCCGCACGGTCGACGCCTTGCTCTTCGCCTGCGACGATAAAGTTGGCCAAAATTGGAATAACTGCGCCGTTCATCGTCATGGAAACGCTGACTTTTTCCAGCGGGATGCCGTCGAACAAGATTTTCATATCTTCGACGCTGTCAATCGCAACACCCGCCTTGCCAACGTCACCCTGTACGCGCTCGTGATCACTGTCATAACCGCGGTGTGTCGCCAAATCGAAGGCAACAGAGACGCCTTGTTGGCCAGCTTCCAAGGCACGACGGTAGAAGGCGTTGGATTCTTCTGCTGTGGAAAAGCCTGCATATTGGCGGATCGTCCATGGACGGCCTGCGTACATCGTGGCTTTTACGCCGCGCGTAAACGGCGCTGCGCCGGGAATGGTGCCAAGGTGGGCGACATCCGCAAGGTCATCTTCAGTATAGACCGGGGCGACATCGATACCCTCGAGCGTCTTCCACGTCAGATCGTCAACCGGTTTGCCGCGCAACTCGCTTTCAGCGAGGGTGCGCCACGCGTCCTTCTTGCTTGTCATGTCCTTGTCCTCTGTTTTGTGGACCGTGTGGCAAGGTATTCCTCGCGCGTGCCGGGCCAAACTCTTCTGTCAGTTTTGCCAATCCATTTGCTCCGGCCACCAGCCAATGCATATCGTCAGCATATGTTTCGCGCAAAGCAGCGCGAGCAGCAGCATCAAACGGGTTCCAACGCTCACATGTGTCAGGCAGGCTGCTGGAGTCCTCTCCTCGTTCGGTCAGAATGCTACGCAGTTGCGCCGCTGTGGGTGCCCGGTTCAACCATTCCGCATTATGGGCCCTCGGTGCGCCCTGTTCTGTACAAGCAGTGAATAGGTGGTCACAGCGGCCGGAAATCGTTTCAAACGGAACCACTTCGATTTTTGTTTTGGGCGCGGCGCAGGCGACGTCCTCAATCACATCTCGCCACGAACGGGTTTCTTCTGCAATAGCAGAGCGGCACGCGGGTGAGAGCTTTGTGTGACCGCGTCCGACACCATAGGCAGCCGCCGAAGACCAATATTGGTCAAGCCCACGCACAGACATGACGACCTTGTCGACAGCGCCATTAAATCCATAAAAATAGCGAGACAGGCGTTCGCCGACATCGGGATAAAGACGCCCGGTTCGCAGGTTCAGGCGCACCGAGCCCATTAGGTTTTCGTCCCTGATCAGCAGGGTCGTCACCCCATCGCGCGCCGCGCGATCCATCTGCAACATGATACGGCCCCGTGCACGCTTTGCGGCAGCAAAACTTCGGCCTGGCTTCGGCTGGATGCCGGAAAACAGCCCCGTCCGGGTTCGACGTGGTCCCCAAAACCCGATACCGGATGCGCGCAATTCGTCGGCGTGGCGTCGCAAATACGCCTGAAAGCTTGTGGTTCCGGTGCGATGCGCACCGATGTGTAGAATAACTTTCACCTGCGCCCCTCGTGCTGCCCAATAGACGTTTCGGCGTACTGCAGTCGCGCGTCCATCAGGCGATACTGCCATGCAGAGCCTTGCAGAGCGATTAAAGTTAAAATTGATCACACCATACGTCGCAATCGCAGAAAAAACCGCTACATTGGACGTAACAGGAGAATACATGAAACAGATTCTACCCATTGTTCTTGCAGGGCTTTTGGGCGGTTCGCTGGCCGCCGCAGAAGGCGATGATGATGCGACCCCTAGCCTATTCATAGATGGCGAAGTCGAAGATTTGAGCCAATATATTTGGGAAAGTCGCCTTGTCATCGTTTTTGCCGACAGCCCGAACGATCCAAACTTCGGCCTACAAATTGAATTTTTAGAAGCGCGCGTCCCGGAATTGGCAGAACGCGATGTCGTCATTTTGACCGACACTGACCCATCTGCGCAAAGTGCGCTGCGCACAAAACTGCGTCCACGTGGCTTTATGATGGTGCTGATCGGCAAGGACGGTGAAGTCAAATTGCGCAAGCCGTTCCCGTGGGATGTGCGCGAATTAACCCGCACAATCGATAAGATGCCAATCCGGCAACGCGAAATCCGCGATCGACGCGCACGCCAAGACAATTGAGCGGCGCGTTTACTTACCCTTAGCCTGCGCATGTTAGGGCAGGCTTGATCCTTGCGCGACAGGGCACCGTCGTCTATATTAACGGCACAAAGGAACGGCATGCGCCGTTCGCCATGAACAGGTACAGATATGGCTGAAGCGACCAAGCGTTCTACCCCTATCACTGGCCGGAATGGGCCAAGCCCGGGCTATTGACCCCCGGCGTTGCACCCATTTCGCGTAAAGCCTGAACCGCATAGGTTTTGGCACGTTGCTTCATCTGCAAATATTCAAAATATGAAATCTCGCGACGGCGGCGGCTGTCTTCGTCTGTGCCTGTCGCAAAGGCGTCAAGGCGTGAATCCGCGATCTGTGCATCAATTGCCTTGAGTTGCGAATAGTACTTTACCACCGGATCAATCACCGTTTTTGGTAATATGTGGATGGTGGGTAGTACGGACTGAAACACCATATCGTTGTCTTCTGTGGGCAGAAACGGCACGTATCCCTGTTCGATCCGTGGCTGCATCGCGTCCCATGCTGCATTCAGATCTTCGCCCTCCAACACTTCCAAATAGTGTTTGATCTCTGCCACCAAGGCGCGCTGCACGTCCTCGCGCTGTTCCCGGCGCAAACGTGTGGCTTCGCGCCGGTTCTGCGCACCATTCACAATCCAGCCGATAGCCACGAACAGACCCGCCAAAACGGCCTGCCAGACACGGGGGTCAATGGAAGACACCCAACCAGATATGACACCGGGTGCGATCATTCGAATTCGAGGATCACTTCGTCCACCGCCAAACTATCCCCAGCGCTGGCATTCACCTTAGACACTGTGCCTTTGCGTTCGGCGCGCAGGATATTCTCCATCTTCATCGCTTCGATGGTGCAAAGGGCTTGGCCGTCTTGCACTTCTTCACCTTCTTCGACGTGCAGCTTCACGACCAGTCCGGGCATCGGGCACAAAAGCAACTTGGACGTATCAGGCGCAACCTTTATTGGCATCAATTGGGCAAGTTCCGCCTGACGCGGCGTGCGCACATGTACAATCATATCCGCCCCGCGTGTACGAATGCGGAAGCCGCCAGACACTTTGCCAACTTTAAGGATCAGCGGTGCGCCATCCACCTCCATGGTCGCCAGTTGATCGCCAGGGGTCCAGGGACCGGACACGCGCAAAATTGCCCCGTCCGCAAAGCGGACGCTTGCGCCGTCTTGATCCGCATCAATGGTGACGTCAAAGGACTGTTCCTGCAACGTGACGTTCCAAATAGTACCCACTTTGCGTTCATGGTTGTCCATGCGTCCCGACACACGCGCGCGGCGTATATCCGCAACCCGGTGCATGGCAGCACAGGCGGCCGCAACGCGGCGCTGTTCAGTTTCGGGAAGGGTCACCCCTTCGAAACCATCAGGATATTCCTCGGCGATGAACGCCGTCGTCATGTCCCCCTTCACAAAAATCGGGTGATCCATGACAGCACTCAGGAACGGCAGGTTGTGGCCAATCCCTTCGACCTCAAAACTATCCAGTGCCACACGCATCGCCTCAATCGCCGTGGCACGATCCGGGCCCCACGTGCAAAGCTTGGCGATCATCGGGTCGTAATACATGCTGATCTCACCGCCCTCATAGACGCCGGTATCATTGCGCACTGCGGTCGCGCCGGAAGGTGCTTCACCCTGCCACTTGTCCGCATCCAACAGCGGGCCGGCCGCCACTTCCATCGGTGGACGGTAGCGCGTCAGCCGACCAATAGAAGGCAGGAAGCCACGATAAGGGTCTTCGGCGTATAGGCGGTTTTCGATGGCCCAGCCATTCAGTTCTACATCGTCTTGGCCAATGCTTAGTGGTTCGCCGGCCGCGACGCGTATCATCTGTTCAACAAGGTCAACACCCGTGATCAGTTCGGTCACTGGGTGTTCCACTTGCAGGCGTGTGTTCATCTCAAGGAAGTAAAAGTTCTTGGAGCCATCCACAATGAATTCCACTGTGCCCGCACTGGCATAGCCGACGGCTTTTGCAAGTGCGACGGCCTGCTCTCCCATCGCCTTACGGGTGGCCTCGTCCAGAAATGGGCTTGGCGCCTCTTCCACGACCTTTTGGTTGCGGCGCTGGATCGAGCATTCCCGCTCGCCCAAGTAAATGCCGTTGCCGTGGGCGTCACACAGCACCTGAATTTCAATGTGGCGAGGTTGGGTGACAAATTTTTCGATAAAAATGCGATCATCGCCAAAAGAATTCGCCGCCTCGTTCTTGGAGGATTGAAACCCCTCGCGCGCCTCGTCGTCATTCCACGCAATGCGCATACCTTTGCCGCCACCCCCTGCACTGGCTTTGAGCATCACAGGGTAGCCAACTTCGTTGGAAATCTTCACCGCTTCATCTGCATCAGCAATCAGTCCCATATATCCGGGAACGGTGCTAACGCCTGCCTCTTGGGCGATCTTTTTGGAGGTGATCTTGTCGCCCATCTTTTCAATCGCACCAACGGGTGGACCGACAAAGGCAACTCCGGCCGCGTCCAGGGCCTCGGCAAATTTGGAGTTTTCTGACAAGAACCCATAACCGGGATGCACCGCTTGCGCACCTGATGATTTTATCGCCTCCATGACCTTATCGATGACAATATAGGACTGGTTCGCGGGCGCAGGGCCGATATGAACGGCCTCGTCTGCCATCTGTACATGCAAGGCCTGCGCGTCAGCATCAGAATAGATTGCAACTGTGGTCAGGCCCATCTTGCGCGCCGTCTTGATGACACGGCAGGCGATTTCGCCCCGGTTGGCTATCAGAATCTTATTGAACATGTTGTGTCCTTTCTTGCCCAGACTGCCATTAGAGCATCGCGGGGGGAGATCTTGTCGGTTTTTGAGAGGCAGGTCGAAATACACACATCACTCACCTTTTCGGCATTTGTGACGCCGCGTGGCAGCATTGTGAACAAATAGTACCCTGTATGACTTGAATTATCGCAAAGCGACTCGGGCGCGGGTGCAGCAAAAGATTTTCTGTTCACGAAACGTACACTTTGTCGGGTGTAGTTGTGAATTCGGAAACCCCTGAATTGGGTACAGGATGGCCCATGGGGAACGAGTTGTGACCTGCGAAATAGGAGATAGAAATGAAATTTGGAACAACCGCGGCGATATATGCTGCAGCGGGTCTGATGGCGACAGGCGCCTTCGCGCAGTCCAGTGACACGGCCGCTGAGCTTGCAGAACTGCGCGAGCGCGTAGCTGAGTTGGAACGGACCAACGACCGCGTAGGTCGTCCAAACCTGTCCTTTAACCTTGGTGAAAACACGTCGATTGAGCTTTACGGCTTCATCCGCGCCGAAGCATTCTTTGACTTCGACTTTGCACAGGGCGATCTGTCTCGCGCGGGACGTGTCGGTAACGCCGCTTTCGCGACAGATGGAGAATTCGACACCAGCGTGCGCGTGTCGCGCTTTGGCATTCGCTCCACCACGGCCACCGGAATTGGTGACATCAAAACGCAGCTGGAATTCGACTTGTTCGGCAGCGGGGGCGACGACAGCAGTTCGCCTAACTTGCGTTTGCGCCACGCCAACGTGAACATCAACGACACAGTCTTGGTGGGTCAGTTCTGGACCAACTTCATGCCGCTGGTACACTATCCCACCACGGCGGACTTTAACGGCCCGGTTGGTATCGCCTTCGCGCGTGTCCCTCAGGCGCGTTACACCTACAATAACGGCAACGGGCTTGTCCTTTCTGCTTCCATCGAAGAAGCGAATGGCGGCGGTAGCGATCCGGTGTTCACGGGTGCCGCATTTTATGGCACCGACAATTGGTCGGTACGTGCAGCCGCCTTGGTCGGGGAATTTGATAATGCCGCAGGCGACAGTTTGGATACAAACGGTCTGACACTTTCGGCTGGTTTTTCGCCTTGGCAGGGCGGTACGCTGAGCGCGACCTATGTCACAGGACAAGCGCTTGGGAACCTTTTGATCGGCGGCGGTACACGTAGTGTCGGTGATGAAGAGAACGACGTGGACGGGTTTACCGTTCAATACCTTCAGGAGGTCGGGGAAAAATGGACCTTCGGCATCGCCTACGGTAATGAAAGCTATGATCTGGTGACCACCAACACGGTTGGCGAGGGCGCTGGCGCAACGTCCAACTCGTTCACTGATCTTGAGTCTATTCACCTGAGCGCCTTTTACCGCCCAGTCGATAATCTGACATTCGCTCTGGAATACATCTACATCGAATCTGAAGACGACACTACTGGCTTCAGCGCCGATGCGGACCGGATCGGGGCGTCTGTGACGTTCAGCTTCTAAGCAAAAACCAACTTGCAGGCCGCTTTTCTGCGGCGGCCTCAAGACTCCAGAGAACCGCGGGGTGGACTTCACATGCGCCTTGCGGTTCAACTGTTTTTTGAGCCTAGCTGTATAAGGGTTGTCCGGCCTAACAGACGTTGTTTCCAACTTGGCAATACAAAACGTTCGCCCCAGCGCCGACGGCTGCTGCTGTAAGCAAGCTGCCCCCTGCAACGGCGCCTGCCCCGGCACCAACGACCCCACCCAAAACCGCTTGTTCACTGACCGTGTCTCCGCACGCCGCGAGGCCAAGTGCCACTGCGAAGAGGAGTGCGACGGGTTTGAATGCCATTGAGATATTCCTTTGTTCGTTTTGTTATGACGTTGCTCAACGCACTGTTCCGTACAAAGTTCCAATTGCGAATACGTTTTGGGGGCAGGCCTACGCTCGCCCGCGTAGTGGAGTGGATATCGGCGCTTAACGTCCCGACGAACATACCGCTTAAAAAGTGCAGGCAGTTCGCTTCTGCCAAAGTCGAACTGCCCACAAGGATTAGGGGTACGAAAATAGTGCTTGGCGCCGGTATTGTTTTGGGGGTCCAACGCTCGGTCCCAAGTGTTACACGGCCAAGTTCGGCGCGCCAGTTGTGATGGACGCGTGGCATAGAAATCAGCCAGCCTTCGCCGCTTTCCGCCCTGCAACGGCGATATAGCGCCCATTTGCGGGTCGATCATCGCGCTATCCCGCGCCAAATACGTCGGGAAAGGAGGCGCGCGCAATCGCTTCGTCGATTACCAGCAGAGCCTCGTAATCTGCGACATCAAACGGATCAGTTGCGGGGATCACTTCACGCTCAAACAGCCACGACAATCGGCCCGCATCCAGATTACCACGCTCGAATGGTTCGGTTCCAAACTGCTCCCAAAGGGCTGCCATGAAAGCCGCATCCGCGCGCTTGTCCGGTGGGCGACGATCATGAAACCGCTCGCGCTTGGTCAACGGCGTCACCCCTTTGGGGTTCGGTCTTCGAATTGTGAATTGAAAGTCAGTGCCGGACAGGCGTCCGGGAAAGCCACGATGTTTCAGCATATGCTGCCCCTCGCGGCGTGAGGAAGCAGGGCGGCCCCAAAGGCCCGCCCTGTTATATTACTTGAACTTGCCGGTGTGGACAGGCTCTTGGCTGATGGGCTCAGGCTCAACAACCACAAACTCTTCGTTGTTGCGACCGCAAGCTGCGACCAAAACCATGAGGCTAACCATGCCCAGCACTTTGATGTTCTTCGACATCTGTCTCTCCTGTAGTCAACTTCGGAACGTGCATTATTACACATCCACTGCGAGGTAAGGCGGTCTTGGGGACCCCTTAATTTTCCTATACGTGAGTTTTCTTCGAAAAGAAACGGCACAGCAACGACTTGCGCGGGTTGTGGCCGCAAAGTCGCAACGGGGTAATGTACGGCAGGCGCAAAACTGGGCATCAGAATGCCTCCCAACTGCAGGTATTGTCCAAAATTCGGAACGCTTCAATGAACTGAGTGGCATCTGGATCGGCTTGCCCAAACGGTACGGCGCGGTCCATCAACGCGATGACCACCACATCCGGTGCCAGATCAAATTCGCTCAGATAGGGGCGCGCGACGGTTTCGCAAAGGTGAACAAAATCGCCTTCGGCAGCCGCATAGTCGGTGTCGCCACCATCCCGTGCGATTTGCGGTGCCAAAAACCGAAAGCGCAGCCAGCTTTCTGAATTTACTTCGTCGATCAGCACTTCGTCTAAGGTGATGGATTGCCCGGACGGCACATCCTGAGCCAAGACTGGCGCCCCCATCAAGATCAAAATAGCGCAACCCCAGACCCAGCGCCGTTGCCGGCCGCGGGCTCCTCCCTCTGGGGTTGCTGTGCGGGCGATACTCGGCCAACGCACTGTTCTATTTGATTGAATGCAATAATATCCGTTCTTCATACTGCACCTTCTTCGGACGTTGTAAAGACGGCCGGTGATGTGATTTCGATCAATTCCATATCATCCGAGTGCCGAACTTCGCGGTGCACAATCCCTGCGGGCTGCAACACACAGGATCCAGCACGCAACACATGTTCGCCCTGCCCTTCGTATTCAAAAACAACCCAGCCTTTGGTGACATAGACCATCTGAAATTCAAGCGCATGGGAATGCCATGTGCCCGGGCTTTCCATCCCCGGCACTGCGCGGATCACATGCGCGCCGAATTTGCCTTGCGTCGCCGTATCGATGCCGAGCTGGCGATATTCAAAGAACGGGCGCAGTCCGGCCCCTTCGAATGCACCGGTGTCGGCATGTGCAATGGTAAAGGCATGATTGCTCCAGTTGCTCATTTGATCCCTCCGGCATGACGCACCCAGCGGGCGCGGTTGTCTGCATCATCCAGCACACTCTGGGCGCGCATATGCACCGCCTTAGCAATTGGGTGCGGGGCACGCCCCCCTGCTGTCACGGCCCACCCGTTTTCGATTGGGTCCAGCCGAACAACAGGCGAAAATCCCCGCAGAGTTTGTAACGCGCGCCAAAGGTCTTGCCGAATTTGATGCGCAAGGCGTACTGGGTTCGCGCGCGGCAACGTCGTCTGCACTGCCAGTTCCAGCTTGGGCGGCAAATGGCGGGCCAGCGTAACGCTGTCAGCCTCGCGCAGGATATGCCACCGCGCCCTCATGAGCGTTTCGCCACGCAGTCGATTTCGACCAATGCCCCAACAGCGAGCGCCGTTACCCCGATAGTGGTGCGGGCTGGTCGGCGATCAACGGGGAAATACGTCTGATAGGTGTCGTTGAAGGCCGCATAATCGCGCTCAAACTCCGTCAGGTAGCAGCGGCATTGCAGCACGTGCGACAGATCAAGGCCGATGCCTTTGAGGATGATTTCAAGGTTATCCATAACCCTACTGGTTTGTGCTTCGATTCCTGCGGGAAGTGGCGCGTCAGGGGCATCCGGGTCAGTGGGCATTTGACCAGTCAGGATCACCCAGCCGTCGGTTTCCACTGCGTGGGAGAACGGGGCGACTGGGCGGGGACCATTTGAGATGAGATGGAAATCAGGCATGCCAACCCTTTGCTGCCTTTGTCACGGCGCACGATCTGCGCCGGACAAAGAACATTGGTGGTCGCCTAAAAAAGCACCGTTCAGCAGTCATCCGAAATACCGCACTCCGCGACATGTGTCGCTTGAAAACGCCACCTGTACGTCCTCCTGCGAAGTTGCAACTGGGATATAATCACCGGTATTGGCAACCCGCGGCCAAATCATGACAACAATGACGCGATGGAATTTTGCGTTGGCTTGTTCCGCTTTTAGCGTCGAAAGGAAGGTTTTGCAGACGGCTCGCAACCGAGGACTGATGACCCTCTTGGACGTACTGTGGGCACCAAACATCAGAACTCTGATTTGACCAGCCTGATTTCTAGTCGAAGATTCACTGGCAAAGTCATCGCGTGTTCGTGTGGTGGTAATAGTGCTTAGTCCAACATCCATCAAACACCCATAGGCACCGTCGCCCAAATCAAAAGGCTGTTTCCCACGGCATTCCCGTTCCTGTTGGGCAAAAGCAGGCAAAGCAAAAACAACAAAAATTAAAGCAAGTATCACACGCATAGAAAGTTTCCATTTTCCGTTTTGATGGAGCAGAATGCACCACACTCATAACGGGATGTTATCGTGCTTCTTCCATGGGTTTTGCAAGCTCTTACCTCGCAAAGACGCAAATGCCCGGCTCACCCGCTTGCGGGTCGAACGCGGTTGGATCACTTCGTCGACGAACCCTTTTTCAGCCGCCACAAACGGGTTGGCAAAGCGGTCCTCGTAATCTTTGGTGTGGGCTGCGATCTTGTCCGCATCACCCAAATCTGCGCGATGGATGATCTCGGTCGCGCCTTTGGCCCCCATCACGGCGATCTCGGCTGTGGGCCAGGCATAGTTGAAATCACCCCGCAGGTGTTTGGAGGCCATCACGTCGTAAGCCCCGCCATATGCCTTGCGGGTGATAACAGTCACCTTGGGCACTGTCGCTTCCCCATAAGCAAACAACAGTTTTGCCCCGTGCTTGATAACGCCGCCGTATTCCTGTGACGTGCCTGGCAGGAATCCGGGCACATCCACCAATGTCAGAATCGGGATTTCAAACGCATCACAGAACCGCACAAACCGCGCAGCCTTGCGCGATGAATCGATATCTAAACACCCGGCCAACACCATTGGTTGGTTGGCGACTACGCCCACGGTCTGCCCCTCAAGACGGATGAACCCTGTGATGATGTTCTTGGCGAACTCTTCCTGAATTTCGTAAAAATCACCCTCGTCCGCGACCTTCAGGATCAGCTCTTTCATGTCGTAAGGGCTGTTTGGGTTGGCCGGAATCAATGTATCGAGCGAGGTTTCGATCCGCCCCGGTTCATCAAAGAACGGACGTTGCGGCGGTTTCTGGCGATTGTTCAGCGGCAGGAAGTCAACAAGGCGACGAATTTCGGCCAAAGCCTCCACGTCGTTTTCGAACGCGCCATCGGCGACGCTGGATTTTTTTGCGTGGGTCGATGCTCCGCCCAGTTCTTCGGCCGTGACTTGTTCGTTAGTGACGGTTTTCACAACATCAGGGCCGGTGACAAACATGTAAGACGTGTCTTTGACCATAAAGATAAAGTCGGTCATTGCCGGGGAATAAACTGCCCCGCCCGCACAAGGCCCCATGATTACGCTGATCTGCGGCACCACACCGCTGGCCATGATGTTACGCTGGAATACCTCGGCGTAGCCTGCAAGCGATGCAACACCTTCCTGAATGCGCGCGCCACCGGAATCATTGATGCCAATGAGCGGCGCACCGTTCTGCATTGCCATATCCTGAATTTTACAGATTTTTTGCGCATGTGTTTCCGACAGCGATCCACCGAACACAGTGAAATCTTGCGAAAACACGTACACCATGCGCCCATTGATTGTACCCCACCCGGTCACGACTCCGTCGCCTGCAGGCTTCTGTTTTTCCATCCCAAAATCGGTACAGCGGTGAGTGACGAACATGTCGAACTCCTCAAAGGAGTCCTCATCTAGCAACAGATCAATCCGTTCGCGCGCTGTTAACTTGCCCCGCGCGTGCTGCGCATCAACACGTTTTTGCCCACCACCCAAACGCGCCTGCGCGCGTCGGGAGTCCAGTTCAGTCAGAATACCGCTCATGATGTCTCCGCTGTTCATTCGCGCGCAGCATACAGCCCCGTCCGAGCAACTGAAACGGGCATTTGGAATATTTGCAAACTATTTCCAGTGAGCAAATTGCTAATTGCAAATTTGCAAATCACAAAACACCCTGCAAAACTACACTGGACAGGTCAACGCCACCGTCCTACCTCAGTTTGATGCAAACACCCCCCAAGGTCCGGTATCTGGATCGCACAACTCCGCCACATATTTCGACATTGATCCTGCTGGCCGGAGCCTCGGCGATGGTCATGAACATGTTTCTGCCCAGCCTGCCGAATATGACGGCCCACTTCCAGACTGATTATAGCGTTATGCAGCTGTCAGTTGCTCTTTACCTTGCAATGTCAGCGGTGATGCAAACGGTGATTGGGCCGGTCTCTGACAACATTGGGCGGCGCAAAGTTTTGCTGTGTGGCATCGGGCTGTTCATGCTGGCCACGCTTGGCTGCATCTTTGCACCCAACGCCACTGTGTTTTTGATTTTCCGCATGAGCCAAGCCGTCGTGGCGGTTGCCATGGTGCTTAGCCGTGCGGTCATCCGGGACCTTTACGACCAAGATCATTCAGCCTCGATGATCGGTTACGTCACGATGGGCATGGCCGTCGTGCCGATGATCTCGCCCGGAATCGGCGGCCTGCTCGAAGAAGCCTTTGGCTGGCAATCTATATTCTGGTTTTTCTTCTTGGTTGGTGGCTTGCTGATGTGGTTGGTCTGGGCTGACTTGGGCGAAACGGCGCAGAAGTCGTCCAAAACCCTTATCGGGCAGTTTCAGGAATACCCTGAACTGCTGCGCTCGCCACGGTTTTGGGGCTATTCTTTGGCAGCTGCCTTCTGTTCGGGATCATTCTTTGCGTACCTCGGAGGGGCCCCATTTGTTGGCACCGAAGTCTTTGGTATGGACCCATCCGAGCTTGGATTTTTCTTTGGCGCGCCTGCCATCGGCTACTTCCTTGGCAACTTCTTTTCGGGACGTTACGCAACCACATTTGGCGTGAACAAGCTGGTCCTTTGGGGCTGCATCATCAACGCCTTTGCCACACTGATGTCACTGACGATTTTTGTCGTCGGCCTTGGCACACCTTTCAGCTTTTTTGGAATGATGACGCTGGTGGGCTTAGGCAACGGCCTTGTGATCGCCAATGCGTCTGCTGGCATGTTGTCTGTGCGCCCACATCTAGCAGGCACCGCTTCCGGGCTTGGCGGAGCGATCATGATTGGCGGTGGTGCCGCGCTGTCTGCCTTGGCCGGATTCCTGCTTACGCCTGACACTGGGGCGTTTCCACTACTGTACCTGATGTCCGCGACGGGCATTTGTGCGCTTGTGGCCATCGCTAGTGTCTATCGGCGCGAAAGACGAATAAATCAGGCACAACGATCATTGAACACCCAATGAAAAAGACACTGCACCCTTCATAATAGACATACCTTGATACGTGTACTGCCGCGACATCAAACGACACGCCAAAAGTCTTGCAGACTACAATTTGCAAACCTAAGTTGAAAATATTGCAAATCTGCAAAGGCGGAATTCGAATGGCCAATCCAAAACTCTATGCCGGGGCTAAGTTGCGCGAAATGCGCACGCGTGTTGGCCTAACGCAAAAGAACTTTGCCGCTAAGCTGGGCGTGTCCCTGCCCTATTTGAACCAGATGGAAAACAATAACCGTCCCGTCAGCACAACAGTTGTGCTGAGCCTTGCGCAAGAATTTGGTATGGACGTGACCGAACTTAGCGCAGGTGACGGCGAACGACTGGTGTCGGATATGCGCGAAGCTCTCGCTGATCCTGTCTTTGCTGCGGACATGCCACCATTGGCTGATCTAAGGTTGGCCGCGTCCAACGCACCGGCTCTGGCCCGTGCTTTTCTGGATTTGCACCGCGCCTACCGACAAACCCACGAACGGCTTGCCTCCCTAGACGAAGCCTTGGGGCGCGAAGGCGCCCGCGCGCGCCCATCCCCCTGGGAAGAGGTGCGCGACTTTTTCCATTATTGCGACAACTACATCGACGCCGTCGACCGTGCAGCAGAGCATTTTGCCACAGCCGAAGGCGGGCACGAAAACATCCGTGTCGCGGCCGTATCGAAGTTGGGAAATGCCGGCGTCACCGTCAAATTCGAGGATCAAGACACTTTGCGCCACTACGACGCGCAAGCCAAAACACTGCACATTTCCACCCGTGCTGCCCATGAAAGCCAGACCTTTCAGTTGGTGTTGCAAGTGGCCCTGATCCGCCAGAACGCGCTGCTTGATGCAACGCTGGACCTTGCCCGATTTCACAGCACCGAGGCACGCGCCATCGCCAAAATCGGCCTTGCCAACTACTTCGCAGGGGCGGCCATCATGCCCTATGCCGCGTTCTTGGAAGCAGCCAACACCACTCGTCATGATCTGGAACAACTGGCTACGGGGTTTGGTGCGTCTATCGAACAAGTGTGCCACCGCCTGTCCACTCTGCAACGCCCCGGTGCAAAAGGCATTCCGTTCTTTTTTGTGCGCGTCGATCAAGCAGGTACAATCACCAAACGCCATTCTGCCACGCGTTTGCAATTTGCGCGATTTGGTGGCGCTTGCCCGTTATGGAACGTCCATCGCGCGTTTGAACAACCGGGCCAATTCCTGCGGCAGTTGGCCGAAACACCGGACGGCGTGCGTTATATCAGTCTAGCGCGCGACGTCTCAAAAACCGCTGGGCGCTTTGGCGCGCCTGTGCGCCGCTATGCCATCGCGCTTGGGTGCGAAGTCAAGCATGCACCCCAACTGGTGTTTGCCGATGGACTAGATGTCAATCGGGCCGAGGCGTTCGAACCCATCGGGATTTCTTGCCGAATTTGCGAGCGCAAGACCTGTCATCAACGTTCAGTGCCACCTTTGGAACGGCAATTGTCTGTCGACCCGGACACGCGCGGTGTGTTGCCTTATACGGTCAGCTGATGGTGAAACTGCACCGCCAACTTTAAACAATTAAAAGTTAACATTCATTTGTCATTAACGTCGCGCTGCGCGCCACCCGGCGGCTTTTGCCTCTGTATCAGAGCAGAACCAGCGTTCGCCCCGCGCTAGGTTAATGCCCGTCCGCTCATAGAACTCTTGCCCCGGCACGTGAAAGATTTGCCCGTTCTTCGATATGTTGCCTTTGATCCGGCAATTCGGGTCCAAGGGAATGCGCCCCTTGGCCCGCGTCGCACGAAATTGCGCCGGGTTTTGAACGCGAAACGCATGCAGACCACGATCCGCGACATAGGCGGACTTTTCGTCCAAATCATAATCCATGCCATAACGACGGTACGCAAAGGCCCACCCCAATGAGACAATTTCCCGTCCCATATCAACACCGCCCACATCACA
>CAZJAW010000007.1:2423-16957 GCA_964544035.1 uncultured Rhodobacterales bacterium | reverse complement strand
TTCTTTGCCTGCGACCATCATAAGGTCGGCCATCTCGTCCACGATGACGACGATAAAGGGCAGCGTTTCGGGTGCGAACTCTTCGGTCTCAAAGATCGGCTCGCCTGTCTCCTCGTCGAATCCAGTTTGGACCGTGCGGCTGAACATCTCGTCCTTTTCCAAGGCTTCGCGAACGCGTGAGTTGTAGCCTTCGATGTTGCGCACACCCATTTTGGACATCTTACGGTACCGCTCTTCCATCTCGCCCACAGTCCATTTCAGGGCCACAACTGCCTTTTTCGGGTCAGTCACAACGGGCGACAGCAAGTGCGGGATGCCGTCATACACAGACAGTTCCAGCATCTTGGGGTCGATCATGATCAGGCGGCATTCCTCCGGTGTCAGCTTATAAAGCAGCGACAGGATCATTGTGTTGATCGCCACCGATTTACCGGACCCCGTCGTCCCTGCAATCAACAGGTGAGGCATTTTGGCAAGATTCGCGACCATGCTTTCGCCGCCGATGTCCTTACCCAGGGCCAATGGCAGACGCATATTGCTGTCGCCAAAATCACGGCTCGAAAGGATCTCGCGCAGCACCACTTTTTCACGGTTTTCATTGGGCAGTTCGATGCCAATGACGGAGCGGCCGGGTACAGTTGAGACACGCGCCGAAAGAGCTGCCATCGAGCGCGCGATATCGTCCGCAAGCCCGATCACGCGGGATGCTTTGAGACCCGGCGCAGGTTCAAGTTCGTACATGGTGACCACAGGGCCCGGACGTACAGCGACGATTTCCCCTTTGACGCCATAATCGTCCAAAACGACTTCCAGCATGCGCGCGTTTTCTTCTAACGCTTCATCGCTCAGATGCGAGCGTGTCACCACGGTAGGGGCTTCCAAAAGGCTAAGCGGTGGCAGTTCGAAGCCTGGGTGCGACTCTTCAAAGGCCAGCTTGGGTTGTGCTTCGGCCTGCGCACGCGTGCTGGGTTGCATAGGTTTACGCACGGGCTGTTGCACCATTTTGCGCGGTTCTGCCGCGGGAATCGCCGGGGCGGCAACCACAGGTTTGGGCACATCAAGGGTTACCATGGGCTCGACAACCTCTTCCGCAACCGAATTAGGGTCGGCGTAGGTGGGTTCGGCATATGTTTGTGCCACAGCGGACGTTAACGGAGGTTCGGGCGGCAAGTCTTGTTGCGGAGCCGCGTTCAACACAAGCGGAGCTGGGCCACGCCCGCGCCCTTTGGTCAATGGTGTCGCCGAGGTCGATACATCTACGGTGCCACCGCGCACACGCGATTTGATCACGTCCGAAATTTTGTTCTTGATCCGGTCGCCGCCGGGCGCTTCATCCACAGTTGGATCAGTGAAATTTTCGACCAAGTCCATGTCCGGCATCTGCGACGGTTCTGAATCGGCACGCTTTATCAAAGTGGGCATACGCGCCAGCAGACCGCCTGTTTTGGCCCGCTCTTGCGCGGCGTCTTCTTGATCCGACCATGCCGGAACAGGTGGAATAGCGGCGACATGTGCCTGCGCTTCGGCTGCCTGAGCTGCGCGTTGCGTGCGCCGTTCCGCTTGCTTTTCCTGCATGACACGTGCCGCTTGCACGGCACCACTGGCACCGCGTCCGATAAGCGTCATCAGACCAGCATAGGCCATCACCAGCCCGACCAGCATAAAGCGCCCCAGACGCGTGAGTTCCGCACGCGTAAAGCCCAACACAAAAGCCCCAAAAGCAACAATGCCAATGCCCATCAGCAATGACATCAGCTTGACGGTAAAGGACGATCCAATAGGCAAAGCCGTCAACAAGAACGCCATGACAGTATCGCCAAATAGACCACCCAGACCAAAGCCATGGGTCGCGCTCCATTCCGCACCGGGCTGCAAAGTCGCGGCATAGATCGACCCGAAAGCCACGGCAATGGGTGCAAAAATAAGTCGTCCCAATGCGCGATCACGGCCCCAATGCAGGATAAACCGCACACCCCACGCGATCAGCACAATAGCGATGCCAAAGACACCCCAGCCTGCGATCATGAACATTGGTGCAGCCAACGACGCGCCAGTACGGCCCATCCAGTTCTGGACCGGTGCGTCGCTAGAGGCCAACCAGTTCGGGTCATGTGGCGTATAGCTCAGCATCATCGCTGCCGCCATCATGCCTGCCATCAGCAATGCGATCCCGATCAATTCGCGGCTGCGTTTTTCAATTGCCGCCTGCACGTTCTGATCAAAAAGTGGATCACGCCGTGTCTGATATGCCATGCCTCGTCCCTCGTCGTTTATGCGGCAAAAAGAACATCACGGATGGCATGTAGCCCCCGCTTGGTCTCTGCCATTGGGGCGACCATGGCCACCCGGATATATGTATCGCCGGGGTTTAACCCGTCGATTTCACGCGCGAGATAGGCACCCGGAAGCACCCGCACGCCTGTCTCTTGCCAAAGCTTCAAAGCAGCGGCCTCACCATCTTGCACGGGCAGCCAAAGGAAAAACCCGGCCTCGGGTGAGGCATAGCCCGGCACATCGCCGAATATCTCATCAGCCAATGCGTATTTTTCCTGATATTGGCGGCGGTTGTCGATCACGTGCTCTTCATCCGCCCAAACCGCCGCAGCGGCGTGCTGCAAAGGTGCCGGCAATGGTGTCCCCGCATAGGTGCGCAACTGCCGCACTTCGCGCATGGTTTTAGGCCCACCCACAATGAACCCCGAACGCAAACCCGGTAGGTTTGACCGCTTTGACAGCGAATGAAAGGCCACAACCCGTTCAGGGTTTGCGCCTTCAAGGCACTCAAGCACGCCAACAGGTGGCGTATCGCGGTAAATCTCGGAGTAACATTCGTCTGCAAACAGCTGAAAATCATACTGCTCTGCCAGCGCGATTAGATCGCGCCAATAGCTCTTATCGGCCACTGCGCCCTGAGGGTTGGCAGGAGAACACATATAGCAGGCCACTGCCCGGTTCAGGATCGCAGGATCAACAGCCGCAAAATCGGGCAAATGCCCAGTTTCAGCAGTGGCTGGCACCAGATAGGGCTCCGCCCCGGCCGAAATCGCCGCAAGCATATAGACCTGATAAAACGGGTTCGGCATCAACACGACAGGACGTTGACCGTTCTTGGTTTCAGGGCATAACGCCATCCCGGCATTATACAGCCCCTCGCGCGTGCCATTCAGCGGCATCACATGTACATCTGGGTCCTTGGTCACGCCATAACGACGGGTTAGCCAATCACAAAAAGCGGCCCGCAATTCAGGGATGCCTTCATTGGGTGGATAGCTGTTAAAGCCAATTGCATGGTCCGCGATGACATCGGTCACCCACGCCGGAAAAGCATGTTTCGGATCGCCTATGGTCATGTGCACGACGTCACCGCCTGCAGGATGGTGATCCAACAAGGTGCGCAAACGCGGGAACGCATAAGCCGGAAGGTTCGAAAACCGCTCGGGAAACTTCATAAAACTGCCTCGGACACGGGATCATGATCGCCCCGTTTGTCCTAAACTAACCCAACCAAGAGTCCTTCGTCCAGAAAAACCACGTCAAAACTTGCAAACGTGGCAAATCGGCCAAAGACTACCCCTTCATTGTTCCAAAACTACTCTGGGGGAGTCCGCAGGACGGGGGCAAAGCCCCCTAATTTTGTCGTCGCGCAGCGGCCTTTAGATTAACCCAAAGCCGTCTCAGCAGCGGCCCCAACGCGCAACAACGCCGCCTCACAGTCAGGCGCGCCCATCAACATGATCCCGCAACTCGGCGTACCCGTCGGCAAGGTCAGCGCACAAACCCCCAGAAAATTGCCAATCCGTGTGTTTCGCAGCGCCAGCAAGTTCTCTGTCTTGTAGTAATCACTGTCTGTATTCAACCGTTCCAGGTTGGGCGGCAAGATCGGGGCTGTTGGTGCCAGCACTGCATCAAAAGGTGCAGCAGCAGCATCCCACGCTGCGCGCGCAACCTCAAGCTGCGCCCATGCTGCGTTGTAATCTGGCGCAGAAAACGCGCTGCCAAGCCGGAACCGTTCAAGAATTTCGGAATACATCGCCTCGGGGTTGGCATCGATGACATCGCGCCACAACCCATAGACTTCACCGGGTACAAGCAGCCCAGCTATGCCAAGCAAATCATTTATCTCAGGCACTTCAAGCGGCTCAATGACGGCGCCCGCCGCGCGCAACCGATCCAAGCTCGCTTCATAAGCTGCCAAAGGAGCCTCGCGAATATCGTCCAGAACCAACGTTTGCAGCGCCGCAAAACGTCGCCCCTTCAAAGATGCACCACGCGACTCTGGTGCCTTGGCCCCTTCCATCAAAGCCATTAACGTGGCTGCATCCTCGACTGTTCGCGTCAACGGGCCGACGGTGTCGAATTTCAGGCTGAGCGGTACACAGCCTTCTAGCGACAAGCGACCATGAGTGGTCTTCAAGCCGACCATATCGTTCCAAGCAGCGGGGATACGCACCGACCCTCCTGTGTCCGATCCGATGGCCGCTGGGGCCAGCCCGAACGCCACAGAGGCCGCAGCCCCCGAAGAAGACCCGCCCGGCACCGCATCGGCATCATTTACGCAAGGCGGTGTTGCGGTGGACGGATTATAGCCAAGACCGGAAAAAGCCAGTTCGCTCATATGCGTCTTGCCCAGACAAACCAGGCCCATGGCCGTTGCGTTGGCCAGCACCACAGCGTCAACATCCGGCACACGATCCGCAAGCAATTTAGACCCAGCCTCAGTCCCCTCCCCTGCCGTGTCAAACAGGTCTTTCCAACTGACGGGCACGCCGTCCAGTAGCGACAGGCGCTGCCCAGCCTTGGCGCGGTCAGATGCAGCGCGCGCTTCTGCCATGGCACGGTCTTCTGTCAGGCGGACAAAAATACGATCCTTCAGAGGATGCGCATGAATTCGCTCGAAAAAAGCATGGGCCAAATTGACCGGATCAAGCTTACCTTCGCCAATGGCACGCCCCAGATCGCCTGCGCTTTTGCTTAACCAGTCTTGCATTTTCTGCCTCCACACGCGTTTGCATCGAAGGTAGCGACGTCCGGGCGCATGGACAATCCCAACTGCGCCGCCATACTGCGATACATGAATTACGACAGCGAAATCCTAATCACCGGCGGTGGCTTGTCCGGCCCTATCCTTGCCCTCGCCCTTGCCCAAAGTGGGCACCGGGTCACCGTGATTGATGCCTTGTCTGAAAAACTGCGTAAAGATGCGGCTTTCGATGGGCGCAGTTATGCAGTGGCGCTGACGTCGCAACGGTTGCTGGATGGAATTGGAATTTGGAACGCTGTGGCCGATCACAGCCAACCTATCCTTGAAATTAAAGTCTCGGACGGGCGGGCAGGCGAAGGACCTTCACCGTTTTTTATGCATTTTGATCACGCCGAGATCGAAGAAGGCCCCATGGGGCACATGGTGCAAGATCGCCATCTGCGCCGCGTGTTGCTAGACGCGATGGCATCAACGGATCGGATCACGCATCTTGCGGGCGAAAAAGTCGTGACACAAAACCCGGCGCCTGGTGGTGTGTCGGTAACGTTGGCTTCGGGCAAGGTGCTGAATGGTGCTGTGCTGGTCGGTGCAGACGGACGCGACAGTGGCACAGCGCTGCGTGCAGGTATCAAGCGCACTGGATGGGCTTATGGCCAGACAGCCTTGGTCTGTGCCATTGCCCACGAAAAACCACATCATGGCATTGCGCACCAGTTCTTTATGCCCGCAGGACCTTTGGCCATCTTGCCCTTACCTGGCAACGTGAGTTCCATCGTTTGGAGCGAGTCCGAGCAAACTGCGGCCGCGTTCAACGCACTGCCAGACGCAGAATATCTGGACATGTTGCGTCCGAGGTTTGGCAGCTTTTTGGGGCAAATCAGCCTAACAGGCGCGCGCTATACCTACCCGCTGTCCCTGTCACTGGCTGCACATCTGGTCACCGACCGCACGGCACTGATTGGGGATGCCGCGCACGGTGTGCACCCCATCGCAGGTCAAGGTTTGAACGCAGGCATGCGGGATATTGCGGCATTGACCGAAGTGTTGACCGATGCGACGCGGCGCGGCGAAGACCCCGGCAGCGCCGCCGTTTTGGCGCGTTATGAGGAATGGCGCCGCTTTGACAACACGGCACTGGCGCTGGCGACAGATGGCTTTAACAGATTGTTTTCAAACGATAATACTCTTGTCCGCGGCCTGCGCGAACTGGGCATGGGGTTGGTAGGAAAAGTGCCCGCATTGCGGCGTGGATTTATCCGAGAAGCGGCCGGGCTGACCGGAAATTTGCCTAGGCTTATGCGCGGCGTGCCGCTCTAAAACACGCCCGATCTAGTCCAGCTTGCGTGCTTCATCGACCAACATAACTGGGATGCCATTACGGATCGGGTATGCGAGGTTCGCGTTCTCAGAAACCAACTCATTCGCCTCTGCATCGTAGCGCAAAGTGGCGTGGGTCATCGGGCAAATCAACGCCTCTAACATGCGGCGGTCTGCGTTCATACTCATTGCATTATGTCTCCTTCTCCGCTGCGCAAATCGAATTCGATCAGGGTGACCAAAGTTTCACGCCTTGTGCTGAGCGACGGCGCTTCTAGCAATGCTTGTTTATCCTCGGGATCGAAATCTAGCATCATGGACAGCGAGTTTATCAGCAACTCGTCTTCAGCGTCTTGGAGCGTTTCCCAATCCGCAGACAAGCACCTTGCCTCGAAATATCGCCCCAGCAATTCAAGAAAGGCCGGGCGGTCAAAATAGTTATCTTCCTCTGTGTCGCCTTGATCGCGGCCGAACCCTTCCCACGCCACAACGCAGCGACGGTAGGGCGTAAATCCTTCGACTTCGGACAGTACGCGAAACCGCGAAACGCCACTCAAGGTGATCATGTAGCGGTTATCTTCGGTTTCTGAAAACTGTGTGATACGGCCCGCGCAACCGATAGTTTGCAAACCGATCCCGTCTCGACCTGCAACTTCGTTGGGTTGCACCATGCCGATCAGACGCTCCGGTGTTTTCAAGGCGTCATCAAACATTTGCAGATAGCGCGGCTCAAACAGGTGAAGCGGCAAGCGGGCGCGCGGCAAAAGCAACGCTCCCGCCAACGGAAAGACCGGAATGGTTCCGGGAAAATCATGCACTTTGGTCATAGGAAAGACAACTAGCCCACCTGTGGCGTCAGGCAAATATCATTGAACTCAGGCGGCGTCTTCCGTTCAACACAATCGGGTCATCTACCTTAAGAGCGTCGAAAATTGTAAACAGTTGCGCCTTGGCCGCGCCATCGTTCCATTCACGATCGCGCCCGAATAGGATCAGCAGTTCATCTACGGCTGCTTGGGTTTCGCCATTGGCATGCAAGGCCTTGGCCAGCTCGAGACGCGCCTCGTGGTTGTCCGCGTCAGCCTCGACTGCGGCGCGCAGTTCTGCGACGGGGCCAGCATCAGCGGCCTGTTTGGCCAGTTCAAGTTGCGCGTGGGCTGCATCCAATTCCGGGCTGTTCGATATTTCAGCGGGCGCGCCGTTCAGGATTGCTTCGGCCTGTTCCAGATCTTCCAAAGCAATGTGGGCACGCACGAGGCCGCCGTAAGCAGGCGCATTTGATTGGTCTTCTTCGAGGATGGCGGCAAAGGTTTGTGCGGCATCTTCTGCAGCCCCCTCGGTCAACATTTCTTCGGCAGCGGCGACCGCTTCGTTCAATCCATCCTCGGGGGACGCACCGCCCGAGGCTTTGATCACACGGTCAACAAAGGCGGTAATTTCTGATGCCGGTTGCGCGCCTTGAAAGCCGTCCACGGGCTGGCCCTGCCAGAAAGCATAGACAGTCGGGATTGATTGTATCTGCAATTGGCCCGCAATCATCTGCGCTTCGTCGACATTGACCTTAACCATTTTGACCGCACCTTTTGCGGCTGTCACAGCATCCTCGAGCATGGGTCCAAGGGTTTTACACGGGCCACACCACGGTGCCCAGAAATCGACGATCACAGGTGTTGTTTGGCTGGCTTCGACCACGTCGGCCATAAAGGTCGCCTCTGTGCTGTCCTTGATCAGGTCGGCGGGGGCCGGTGCGGCGGAGAGTCCCAAATCCATGGTCTTATGATCCTTATTGTCGCTTGAGGCATATATGGAGCGGTTCGAGGGACATGCCAAGGGGGTGTTGTGCCTCCTGTTTCAATAGAACCCGCAGGGCGGGCAAGATTTCCCCCGCGGGGTGATCTTGCCACCCTCACATATCAAACGTCGCGAAGACCGGCGCGTGATCGCTGGGTTTTTCCCAGCCGCGCGCGTCGCGTAAAACGCGGCTGCCTGATGCGGTGCCAGAGATGTCTGAGGTGGCCCAGATGTGGTCAAGGCGGCGGCCTTTATCGGCGGCGTCCCAATCCTTTGCACGGTAGGACCACCACGAATATAGCAGTCCATCGGGGATATCTTGGCGGGTGATGTCGATCCATTTTCCAGCCTCTTGCACCTGTGCGAGGTGGTCGACCTCAATCGGTGTGTGGCTGACGATCTTTAGCAGCTTTTTGTGATCCCAGACGTCATCTTCGCGTGGGGCGATGTTTAGGTCGCCCACAAGGATCGACTTTTGGGGTGGGTGAGCGGCGAAGTGGTCGCGCATATCCGTCAGATAGTCGAGCTTTTGGCCGAATTTTTCGTTCTTGTCGCGGTCAGGGATGTCGCCGCCTGCAGGCACATAGAAATTGTGGATGGTCACACCGTTTTCCAGACGTCCCGCGATGTGGCGCGCTTGGCCCAATGATGCAAAATCCATCGCTCCGGCTTCCTCAATAGGTAGGCGTGACAGTATAGCAACGCCGTTATAGCCTTTGTCGCCGCGTGCGACCATGTGGGGATAGCCAAGTTCGGTGAATTGTTCGCGCGGGATTTTGTCTACTGGGCTTTTGCATTCCTGCAGGCACAGCACATCCGGCCCTTCTTCGGCCAGCAATTTGCACACGATCGGTTCGCGCAGACGGACGGAGTTGATGTTCCATGTGGCCAAGGTAAAGGGCATAATTTCGGCTTTCGATAAGGGGTCGCGTGGACCCTATCTATGCACTGCTTGGGCGACCAGCCCCAATAAGCAGGGTTTTGCCAGCGCGCGCCAAACCTATTGCTATTTTAACGAGCGCACCTTATGTGGGCGATGCGACGTTACCACTATCGGCCCACTGCTCCTTATGGCTCAGTCTATCGATCTTGCACTGACTTTGCCGACCTGCCGCATCCCGTGGGCAGACAATTAGGAGAGAATGACATGGCCACTGGTACAGTCAAATGGTTCAACACAACTAAAGGTTTTGGTTTTATCGCGCCCGATGGCGGCAGCAAAGACGTGTTTGTACACATCTCTGCCGTTGAGCGCGCAGGCCTTACAGGTCTGGCCGACAACCAGAAAGTGACTTTCGACATCGAAGCAGGTCGCGACGGCCGCGAAAGCGCTGCCAACATCGCACTGGCATAATTGCCAAGCGCCCTTTTGAGGGCGTGCTTTGAGCTAGATTTGAAAGGCCCATCGGTGACGGTGGGCCTTTTGCTTTGTTTGGAATGATGTTGGGCGATTTAGTTTGGTTTGGTGATTTTGGGCGAACGTCCGTTAATGTGCTGTGAAAATGAATTTTGGAGGGAAGCTATTGGTTCAAGGATTAAGTCACATGACGTTCATTGTGAGTGATCTCGACAAGATGGAGGAGATGCTCACTAAAGTTTTGGACGCCGAAAAGATCTACGACAGTGGCGACAAGACCTTCTCGCTTTCCAAAGAACGGTTCTTTGATATCGGGGGCATTTGGGTTGCGACAATGGAGGGCGATCCCCTTTCCGAGAAGACCTACAACCATGTGGCATTCAAAATGGCCGCGGAAGACTATGATGACAAACTGCGGGCAATAAGGTCCCTCGGCTTGGAGGTTCGCGAAGGGCGTTCTCGTGTCGAAGGTGAGGGCCATTCAATCTACTTCTATGACTACGACAACCATATGTTTGAATTGCACAGCGGCACCCTGGAAGAACGCTTGAAGCGTTACGCCGAAGCCTAAATTTGGCCATCCATCGCGATATGACAAAGCCCCAAAGGTTGGAACTGTCGTTCGCAGCGTATAGGCGATGTCGAACGCACCCAAGCCCCTCTATTAGGGGCTGTGTCCAGTCAGTCCGGCGCGGATTATCCTTTGTTACGGCGCACCAAGAACAAACCAGCTGACAGCAAGAGCAAACCACCCGCGGGCAATGGCACAGGGGTAGGCGCACGCTGCGCTGTAACCAGATCCTGCGAGGTCGCGCTGCCCAGATAGTCAAGTTTGAAAAGGCCCGTGGACGCAGAGGCTAACCCATCAAGAAAACCTTGGGCCGTTCCGACAACTGATCCGCCGGTCAAGCTTGCGTCCACAGCTGAAAAGTTACCGGAGCTAAGGTCGAAACCAGTCGACGTGTCCTCAACGATTTCCCACAGTGCAACCTGAAACCCCGCTGCTGTGACACTATCTGTCACAAGGTCGTAGGCACTGCTGAACAGACGATCCACGTTGTTTTTCACGTCTGCATCTAACAGGTCCGGTGCGTTCTCATACGTTTGGCCGTTGCCCAAAGCCTGAGTGATTTCAACACAAAACGCGTGGAAGTTTCCCATCTCTTCCGAGGTCATGTTGAACTGACCTGCCCTGAACGTTCCATCATAGACTTCAGAGTCGATAGTAACGGGTGCGAATAAATTGACGTTTCCGAACGGATCGCCCGCAACTTGATAGTCAATGGCAAAACTTGAAGCTTGGGCGGAAGCAGCAGACAGACCGACAGCAGTCAGGGCTGCAAAAGCAGTCATTTTCATAACATTCTCACTTATAAACACGCGGCAGACGTTCTTGAACTTTTACGTTCAATTAAATGTTATCGCGCAAACAAGGCAGAAAAAGGCTGTAAAATAGGCAAACGTACGGCAGTCTTTGTCGGGAAGTGGAGCGGCTTGCAATGCTGGAAGAGCGGTTGCTTCCCCTTCGAGCTGAGCGGAAAAGATGCGCCACCCCAAAAAGACCCGGGCACGCGGCCCGGGCAAGTCCAACAGGGAGATGCATGTTTGCCGCGACGCGGCCCCGACATGCGCAGGTGAAACGGTTAACCTAGATCAAAAAATGAAGACGATGTTGATCTAGGCCAATGTCATGAAACCAGACGGTAGCCACCCGATTCTGTTACCAGCAATCGCGCGTTGGAGGGATCAGGTTCAATTTTCTGCCGCAAACGATAAATATGAGTTTCCAACGTGTGCGTGGTGACGCCCGCGTTGTAACCCCAAACCTCGTGCAGCAGCACATCGCGGGGCACGATACCTTCTGTCGAACGATAGAGGAACTTGAGAATATTCGTCTCTTTCTCGGTCAGGCGGATTTTTTTGTCATCTTCGGTGATCAACATCTTCACGGATGGCTTGAACGTATATGGCCCAAGGGTAAAGACGGCGTCTTCGGACTGTTCGTGTTGGCGCAATTGCGCGCGAATCCGAGCCAGAAGAACTGGGAATTTAAAGGGTTTGCTAACGTAATCGTTGGCGCCAGCGTCAAGCCCGAGGATGGTGTCGGCATCCGTGTCGTGCCCGGTCAGCATGAGAATGGGCGACTTGACCCCTTGCTTGCGCATCACACGGCACAACTCACGCCCATCAGTGTCGGGCAGGCCTACATCAAGGATCACAAGGTCATAGATCGCCTCCTTGGCCTTCACCAGCGCGTCGCCGCCGTTGCCAGCTTCGAACACATCGAAGTCTTCCGTCATGACCAACTGTTCGCTGAGTGCTTCGCGCAGATCTTCGTCGTCGTCCACGAGCAGAATTTTCTTGAGCTGAGCCATGAGTGTTCTCCTTTGCCGTTGAACTATAGATGAGGGCCAATCATGTTTTCGGCAAGTTTTGAGAGTTTCTTCTCACGCCCATGTGTCGCTATGGCGGCAATTGTTTCAATTCCGCTACGATTTGCGTATGTCGAGCGGAATGCAGAGTGGATTTTGTAACATGAGTCTTGAACCGGACATCGTTGAAACACTTGCGCGGGCACGAAGTGACCTGCGTATGGGTGTGCCAATTGTTCTGATAGGCGCTACTTCTGTGGTGGTGGCTGCAGTCGAATCCCTTTCTGCAACACGTTTGACTGCCATCCGCGATCTTGGATCTGCTCCTGTGCTTGCGTTAACGGCATGGCGCGCCAAAACCCTGAAAGCACGCTGCTACGACAATGACTTAGCACGCATAGCATTGCCTGATGGTGCTGCATTGGGGTGGGTGCAGGCATTGGCTGACCCCGCTGATGATCTGGCCACGCCGATGAAAGGACCTTTGAATTCGATACGTGGAGGGAATGCCGCACCGCATCGTGCGGCGCTGGCTTTGTGCAAGTCAGCACGGCTGTTGCCTGCTGCTATTTGTGCCGAAGTGACAGATGGTACAGCTTTTGCTGCCCAAAATGGGCTGACAGCTGTTTCACTAGAGCATGCGAGCCCTATGTTGGACATGCGCAGCCCAATGCACCCTATCGTGTCGGCGCGTTTGCCTTTGGAGGTTTCCGAGGCCGGACGTTTGCATGTTTTCCGTCCCGAAGATGGCGGAGAAGAGCATTACGCCGTCGAAATCGGCCGCCCGGATCGCTCAACGCCTGTTCTGACCCGACTGCATTCAGCCTGTTTTACCGGAGACCTGATGGGGTCGCTCAAGTGCGATTGTGGACCGCAGCTGCGTGCTGCGCTGGCGAGGATGGGGGCTGAAGGGGCGGGCGTGTTGCTGTATCTTAATCAAGAAGGGCGCGGCATTGGTTTGGCCAACAAAATGCGCGCCTATAGTTTGCAAGATCAGGGTTTTGACACAGTCGAGGCCAATCACCGGTTGGGATTCGAGGATGATGAGCGAGATTTTCGATTGGGCTCAGATATTCTAAAGTCTATGGGCTTTGGGGCGGTACGACTTTTGACCAACAACCCGGCCAAAGTTGCGATGATGGAAGCCAGCGGGATCGCTGTGCCCGAACGAGTCGAACTGAAGGTTGGAGAGAACAGCTTTAACCAGGACTATTTGGCGACCAAGGCGGCAAAGTCCGGGCATTTGTTGTGAGTGGTGATCCAAAGGACGCTGGCGCGACGAGATGTCTTTGGGGGGTTCCCCCCCGCCCTACGGGCTCCCCCAGAGTTTATTTGGCAAGATGAAGATGACATTTGCGGATATGTTGCTGTGCCCTTTGGGGTTGCGGTTTATGGGGCGGACTTTTCCTTGCTCCATTGGGCGCGGAGGGATTTCTGCGCACAAACGAGAAGGAGATGGTGCAACGCCCGTAGGGGTACATCGCATCGTTGGCATGCTTTATCGTCCGGATCGGATGGCCCGCCCCACGGATTGGGCTGTACCGATCCGACCCGGCGATCTGTGGTCAGACGATTCTGCGGCTGAGGATTACAACACTATGGTGCGTGCACCTTACGCCCCCAGCCACGAGGTGCTGCGCCGTGCCGATCCTCTTTATGATCTGGTGATCCTTACGGATTGGAACTGGCCCCAAGCAGTGCCGGAACGGGGATCGGCGATCTTTATACATCGTTGGCGACGGCCCGGGTATCCAACCGAGGGGTGCGTCGGGTTGCGCCCGACTGATTTGGCGTGGATCGCGCCACGTATTCAACATGCGACTCGGTTAATCGTGCGCGCGTAGAGATCAGCCCGCCACGCGTTCGCCAAAGATGGCTGAACCGACGCGGACATGGGTGGCCCCAAGCGCAATGGCCGAGGCGAAGTCGCTGCTCATTCCCATCGACAGGTCCGAAAGACCGTTGCGGTCAGCCAGCTTTTTCAAAAGCGCAAAGTGGAGGGAAGGTTCTTCATCCGCAGGAGGGATGCACATCAGGCCCCTGACGGGCAAATCCAGCGCACGACATTCAGAAACGAAGCTGTCTGCATCGCCCGGCAAAACACCTGCCTTTTGCGGTTCTTCCCCTGTGTTGACCTGAATGAATAGATCTGGGCAATGCCCCATCTCTTGAGACAGACGGGCGATAGTTTTAGCCAGTTTAGGGCGGTCCAGGGCGTGAATGGCCTGACAAAGTTCCATTGCTTGGCGGGCTTTGTTGGTTTGAAGAGGCCCGATCAAGTGAACATCGACTGCGCCATACGTGTCGCGGAAGGCAGGCCATTTATCTGCCGCCTCTTGCACGCGATTTTCGCCGAAACAGCGATGGCCCTCTTGCAGTACCCCTGCGACACGGTCAGCCGGTTGCACCTTACTCACAGCAATCAGTTTGACCGATCCGGGCGCACGATTCGCCTTCGCTTCCGCTGATGCGATTTTTTGAGTGATGTCATTTAAGGACATGAAGAGCACCTGTTCTCGAAAAATTTAAGGCGTCACGTGACTACAGCTGCGGACAAAAGAAAAGGGGCGGGCCTTGTGGCCCACCCCAAATCAGTCAGATGTATTTCAGCTTAGAAGCCGAAGGATACACCCAAGTCAGCAACAGTGTCGCCATATGTGTTTTGGCCAACGCCGCCACCCAGTGTCACACCACCGCCGAGGCTGTGGGAGAAGCC
>CAZJAW010000007.1:0-2323 GCA_964544035.1 uncultured Rhodobacterales bacterium | reverse complement strand
ACCCAGAGCTGTGCCGGACGCGTTTGAGTACTGACCCAAGAACGCTGTAAAGCCAATTTCTGCAGCACCGTAGTAGCCGAATGTGTCGCCGGAGTCAGTTACGTCGGATACGTTACCAACGTCCAAGCGCAGGCCGCCTGTGGACACAGCGAAACCAGCTGCGCCGAAACCGCCGCCAGAGATCGAGTTGTCCTCGTCTTCGCCAGCTTCAGCACGGAAGCGTGCTTCGAATTCCAGACCGTTGTCGGAAGTGGCTGTGCCTTGAACTTGGAAACGCAGGCGCTGTTCCAGCACGACTTCTTGTTCACGGCCAGCGTCGTCTATGCGGTCTTCTTCTTGGTATGTCAGACCAAAACGGGCGTTGCCGGAAAAGCTGATTTCAGCTGCGGCCATACCTGCGGTGCCAACCAGAGCGGTGGTCGCAATGAGAACCTTTTTCATAAGTTTTCCCTCGGTTTTTTTTCACATGCCCTAGCCGGGGAATCCGGCAAGGGGATGACGTCTGTGTCTTACATCTCGGAAGTCTACTCAAGAACACCAGCAACCCGCCCGGAATTACACGAAAATCTGGTGCAGCTTTGCCACAGTGGATATCCGTGCGCCTGAATATGCGATCTGTCTATATATTGTTGGCTTGGCGTAGCGCTTGCGGCGTCTTGGCAAGTTCAGTATCAACACCCGGCAGGCTGGACTTATCCAAGGCAAGAAGAATGAATAAATTGCGTTTAGTGCTGATTGTACCCTTGTTGCTGGCCCTTGCGGGATGCGGCAATTTTTTACGCGTCGCGCCAGCGGACCCGGAAGATCGCACCAATGATCGCTTTCTGAATGATGGATCGCGCGGCACCACTCTGGGCGAGGCATTGCGCGCACGGCGTAATCAAGAACAGATTGTTCAAGTGAACCGCTATATCTGGGCGGCGTCGCTACAAGTGCTGGATTTCTTGCCAATTCAATCGGTTGATCCATTTACAGGCGTCATCGTGACGGGTTTTGGCACACCACCCGGTGGTGGGCGCGCCTATCGCGCAACCGTTCTAATCCAAGATCCATCGCTGGACGCCCGTTCGTTGAATGTTGCGCTGCAAACTCGCAATGGTGCAGCTGGTGCTGCCACTGTGCGCGCGATTGAAGACGCAATTTTGACACGTGCACGTCAGTTGCGCGTGGCCGATAACCGCCTCTGACGGCCATTCGCCCCTTGGCCCTTTCAGGTCGGGTCATTCCAGATTATGACATGCGCCGGGCCCTATAGCCCGGCGTTTTTATGTCCAACACCAGGATCGTTCCTTATGGCCACTTATTCTCCATCTGATATCGAAGCCCGCTGGCAGGCTGCTTGGGACAAAGCAGATGTATTCCGCGCGCAGCGTTCCGGGGACAAACCCAAGTATTACGTGCTTGAGATGTTCCCCTATCCTTCGGGCCGCATCCACATGGGACACGTGCGCAACTATACGATGGGGGATGTGATCGCGCGCTTTAAGATGTCGACGGGCCATAATGTTTTGCATCCTATGGGATGGGATGCCTTTGGTATGCCTGCAGAGAACGCTGCCATGGCAATCGGAGGCCATCCCAAGACATGGACCTATGACAACATCGCGGACATGCGCGGTCAAATGAAGCCTTTGGGCCTGTCCATCGACTGGTCCCGCGAGTTCGCGACTTGTGATCCCGAATACTATGGCCAACAGCAGGCTTTGTTTCTGGATATGTTGGCCGCGGGGCTTGTCTATCGCAAGAACGCTCAAGTGAATTGGGACCCCGTCGACATGACTGTTCTGGCCAACGAGCAAGTCATCGATGGCAAAGGGTGGCGTTCGGGTGCCGAGGTTGAGCGCCGCGAGTTGACGCAATGGTTCTTTAAAATCAGTGACATGGCTGGAGAGCTAAAGTCTGCTTTGGACGGTTTAGACAACTGGCCTGCAAAAGTACGCCTTATGCAGGAAAACTGGATTGGCGAATCGCGCGGCATCGACATTCCTTTTGTCCGTACGGATGGGAATGGAACGATCCATTGCTATTCCACTCGCCCCGATACAATGCGCGGCGCGTCCTTCATTGCCATCTCGCCCGACCACCCGGTCGCCAAGGCACTTGAAGCCGACAACCCCGATCTCGCGTCCTTTATCGATGAATGCCGCAAGATGGATACAACCGAAGCGGCCATGGAAAAGGCAGAGAAAAAGGGCATGGACACAGGCCTGCGTGTCAAACACCCCGTCTATGCGGATCAGGAATTGCCTGTTTGGCTCGGCAACTTTGTTTTGATGGATTATGGCACGGGTGCGGTCTTTGGCTGCCCTGCCCACGATCAACG
>CAZJAW010000006.1:0-17005 GCA_964544035.1 uncultured Rhodobacterales bacterium | reverse complement strand
CTGCAACCTGCCCCTTAGGAGGGGGCTGCTCTATCCAGTTGAGCCACGGGGCCGTTCGCATTCCAATTAGCTCGCAAAGCGACAAATGTCACCCTATCGCGTGTCATGCAAATCACGCGCACTCTTGAAGTTGGTACGCTTTTCGCCCTAACTCGAAACACGGAAAACGAAAAGGACTGCACTTGACCGATCGTGCCAAACGCCCACTGACCTTGCGTGATGTCTCCGCGGCGTCAGGCGTGTCTGAAATGACCGTCAGCCGAGTGCTGCGCAACCGCGGGGATGTTTCGGAAACCACCCGTACAAAAGTCCTAGAGGCTGCCAAAGCGCTGGGCTACGTACCCAATCAAATCGCAGGGTCTTTAGCTTCGCAGCATGTCAATCTGGTGGCTGTCATTATTCCTTCTTTGGGCAACATGGTATTCCCAGAGGTCCTAAACGGTATCAATCAAGTGCTCGAAGACACGCCTTTGCAACCGGTTTTCGGCGTCACTGACTATATGCGCGACAAAGAAGAACGCGTGCTTTACGAGATGCTGGGCTGGCGTCCTTCGGGCATAATTATTGCCGGGTTGGAACATTCAGATGCCACCCGAGCAATGTTGGAAAATGCCGCCATCCCAGTGGTCGAGATCATGGACACAGACGGCAGTCCGGTCGACAGCATGGTCGGCATTTCGCACCGTGCTGCCGGGCAGGACATGGCCCGAGCTATCCTAAAACAGGGCTATAGCCGCATTGGTTTTATGGGCACATCGATGCCGCGTGACCACCGAGCCCGCAAACGATTTGAAGGACTGACAGAAGTGTTGGCCAAAGCCGGGATCGAGATTGAGGCCCGTGATTTTTATTCAGGCGGGTCCGCTTTGGCCAAAGGGCGCGAGATGACCAAGGTTATGCTAGATGCAAATCCTGATCTCGATTTTCTATACTATTCCAATGATATGATCGGAGCCGGTGGGCTTTTGTATCTGTTGGAACAGGGCATTGATGTACCGGGTCAGATCGGACTTGCAGGTTTTAACGGTGTTGAATTACTGGATGGCTTGCCCCGCCAGCTGGCTACGATGGATGCCTGTCGCCTAGAGATCGGGCGGGCGGCGGCCAGCATCATTTTGGATCACGCATCCGGCAAGACCAACCCCCAACACATCACCCTGGAACCCAAGATTTCTTATGGTGAAACGTTGCGCCGCAACCAACGGAAGTGACCCTTTACACCCTTAACAATGCCGCGGCGCGACGGGTCTTTTTGGAGCGCCATGGCCTGAGTGAAACACCGCAAGGTGCAGCACATGGCGCAGAGCTTCTGACCTTGATCAAACGACTTGGGTTTGTTCAACTCGACAGTATCAACACCGTGGCGCGTGCCCACGATATGATCTTGTTTTCGCGCAAACCACGGTATCGCCCAAAATCCTTGGCACTATTGTACGAACGCGACCGCGGCCTGTTTGAGCATTGGACACATGACGCTGCAGTGGTTCCAATAGCGTTTTATCCGTATTGGCATATGCGCCGTGAACGCGATGCGGCCCTGCTGAAAAGTCGCTGGAAGGATTGGCGGCGAGAAGGCTTTGAAGCGCAGTTTCAACCCGTTCTCGATATGATCCGCGAGCGCGGGCCAGTATCCTCTTCGCAAGTCGGGGAAGGCGAGGTACGTGGATCAGGCGGGTGGTGGGATTGGCATCCGTCCAAAACTGCATTGGAATATTTGTGGCGCAGCGGCGCATTGGCCGTGGTCAAACGTCAAGGCTTTCAGAAATACTATGATCTGACCGAGCGGGTGATTGACCAAGCGACAATGAGCAAAACGCCGGACACGGAAGAAACGATTGACTGGTGCTGTCGCGGCGCGCTGGATCGTTTAGGCTTTGCCACGCATGGCGAATTGGCTGCGTTCTGGGCGCATATCACACCAGCTGAGGCAAAAGAATGGTGTGCCAAGGCGTTGGCATCAGGTCGCATCATTCAGGTCAACATAACTGGTGTGGATGGAGTTTTGCGCCCCGCTTATGCTTGGCCTGATCTGCCCGATTGCCCGACGCAGACGGTTGATCCAACTTCGCGATTGCGAGTCCTCAGCCCCTTTGATCCGGCCTTGCGCGACCGAAAACGAGCCGAACGTTTGTTTGGTTTTGACTATCGGATCGAGATTTTTGTACCCGAACCCAAGCGCAAATATGGCTACTACGTCTTCCCGCTGCTTGAGGGTGAGAGACTGGTCGGACGCATTGATATGAAGGCATTCCGCGCCGACGATGTTTTACGCGTCCGTGCTCTTTGGCCGGAACGCGGTGTACGTTGGGGCAAGGGGCGACAACGTGCTCTTGAGGCTGAGCTGGATCGAATATTACGCATTGCTGGCGTCAATCGTCTTGCTTTTGATGACGATTGGTTGCGCAGCCCGCTTTGATGTACGTCAGAAAGATCTAACCACCTGAAAAAGGAGGTTATGGTTGTGGCAAGTGATGAAAAAAACCTTGGAGTTTTTGAGAAGTCATCTAAGCAATTGCGGCTGCGCGTAGACTCGGTAGTGTCGCGCCATGCAGACGACTTCCTTTGTTCCAACCATCCAATCTGTGGGCCTGAATGGGCTACTGGTCACCTTTGGCGACACGGCCACGGACGCTGCTAATTGCGCGGCTATCGCTTTTCGCAGTGAAATCGACATGCTTGGCTGGCCGGAGATTGCAGAAAGCAGCAGCACATTGGTGTCGGCTTTCTTCCGAGTAGATTTGTCAGAACATCGATTTGATGATCTCAAAAGCCGTTTAGGCGATGTTTTAGCCGCGCGCGATTGGTCTAGTGCATCATTGCCGGCCGGTCGCGTGCTTTGGACTATTCCGGCCGTGTTTGGCGGCGCACGTGCCCCGCAGCTTACCGAAGCCGCAGAGGCCGCTGGCCGCAGTGTGGCAGAGGCCGAGGCTGATTTGACAACAACACGGCTGCGCGTTTTGACTTTGGGTTTTGCGCCCGGACAGCCCTATCTTGGCACTTTGGGTGAGGCTTGGAATATCCCGCGTCAGGTCGGTTTGTCACCAAATGTTCCAGCAGGTGCGCTTGTCGCAGCAGTGCGCCAAGTTTGCATGTTTACAAAGGACACGCCGACAGGCTGGCGTCATGTGGGGCAATCAGCTTTTGCGTGTTTTCGCCCGTACTCTGACACGCCGTTCCCCCTGTCACCTGGGGACGAAGTGCAATTTTCCTCGATCACAGAGGGCGAACTTACACGCATTGAAGCGCACAACGGTGATGGCTCTGGTGGCGCGCTACGCGAGGTGCTGGAATGAGAGGCCTACGCGTCCTTCAAGCGGGCCCTGCCATGGCAGTGCAGGACCTTGGGCGGCCCGGCTTTCTAGCCAAGGGATTGACCCGCGGAGGTGCCGCCGATGTGCACGCAGTTCATGAAGGGGCCGCGTTGTTGCGTCAGGATCCAGGGATGGCTGTGATCGAAATCATGGGCACAGGTGGCACGTTTGAGGCGACAGAGGATATGCGCATCGCCCTGACCGGGGCTGTGATGACAGCGCATATTGATGGAGAGGCACTGGCTTGGAATGCTAGCTATGCCTTACCTAAGGGTGCACAGCTGACAATTGGACCAACCCGGTCCGGGACTTACGGGTATCTGCACGTGGGCGGCGGCTTTGATACAGATACGGCTTTGGGTTCTCGTGCCGCGCATCTGTCTTGTGGCCTTGGTACTTTGATTCAGAGAAACGATGCCTTGATTGTCGGCTCCGACAAGGGCCGTGACGTTGGTATGACGATCACCCCGGATGCGCGATTGACCGGCGGCACCGTGCGTGTTGTGCCCAGTATGCAGACGCTGGATTTTGAAGCCGACATACGCAACCGTTTTGAGCAGACTGCCTTTCGGCGCGACCCGCGCGCCAACCGTCAAGGCGTGCGCATGGACAGCGATGGAGAGGGATTTTCCAACCCCAAGGCCTTAAGCATTGTCAGCGAGGTAATCGTGCCCGGCGACATACAGATCACTGGGGACGGTACGCCTTTTGTGTTGATGGCTGAATGCCAGACCACCGGGGGTTATCCGCGCATAGGGACCGTTTTGCCTTGCGATCTTCCGCGTGTGGCGCAGGCGCCTGCTGGCGCTGCTTTGCGTTTTCAATTTGTGACGCTGGACGACGGGGCCGCCATTCAGGCGCGCGCAACAGCCGCGCTGCGCAAATTGCCCGGGGCCGTGACGCCCCTTGTGCGCGATCCTGCGACCATGCAGGATTTACTAAGCTATCAACTGGTTGGGGGTGTGGTATCGGCCATACATGCCCCTTTGGATGAAGGATAAAAGACCATGCAAGTCGATCTAAATGCAGATATGGGCGAGAGCTTTGGCCCGTGGACTATGGGTGATGATGCCGCCCTTTTGAACACTGTGACCTCGGCCAATATCGCCTGCGGTGCCCATGCAGGGGATGCAGATGTGATGGCTGCGACGATGGGAATTGCGCTTGAAAAAGGCGTTGGCATTGGCTCGCATCCCGGCTTTGCCGACATTCAGGGTTTTGGTCGCCGACGCATCGATATGCCGTTAAAATCGCTGCAAAATTCCATCCGCTGTCAAGTGGGCGCAACTCTTGGCATGGCGCGTGCCTTGGGGGCGGATGTGCGCCATATCAAGCTGCATGGTGCGTTGGGAAACATGACCTCCGAAAACGAAGAAATGGCACGCGGATGCTATGAGGCAGCCCTGTCCGCGCATCCGGATGCCATCATCATGGTTCTGGCGGCCACAGCGCAGGAACGGGCAGCGCGCGCGTTAGGTGCGCGCTTTGCATGCGAGATCTTTGCCGATCGCGCCTATAATGCGGATGCCACGCTTGTGGATCGCCGGCTTCCCGGCGCCGTGATCCATGATGCTGAGATTGCGGGTAAAAGAATGGTTGAGATGGTCAAAGCTCAGGCCATCATCACTGATGACGGCACAAAGATTGAAACGCCAATTGACAGCATTTGCTGTCATGGTGACACGCCCGAGGCCGTGGAGATCGCAGCCAGTGTACGGCGTATGTTAGAGGCCGCTGGCATCACCGTGAAAACCTTTGAGGGGCGGACTGGCTAACCGTACACGCAACGCCAGATAGAGGTCGCAGCGCAGATTTCGCAAAAATCATTGGTCATCGCCAAGAAAACAACGGACCTGTGCGATGCCCAACCTGTACAAAACCTGTGCGCCGTTGATGCACTTTGCCGACTGAACTGCCCGATCAACGCAACGTTTGAGCGTCTTAGAAAACAAACGGCGAAGGCGGAGATGACCTCTGCCTTACTTACCCAATGCAGACACCGACCGCACATTTCAGGTTGGAAGGTTTAATTGCATACCGCCCACTTGCCTGTAAGCTGAGGAACCGACCCAGACAGGAAACCCATTATGAAACTAAACACCGGCTTTTTCATAAACGCGCCTGTTGGATGCGAGGGTAATCCATGACACGTGCCCTCATTTTGGGTGCAGGTCTGGCTGGGTTGGTTGCCGCATATCGGTTGCATCAATCAGGGCAAGCTGTGTCCGTGCTTGAGGCCCGCAATCGTGTTGGCGGACGGGCGTTAAGTGTAGTGCAGGGTGCGGGCGGCATTGATCTGGGACCAGCTTGGATTTGGCCTGCGATGCAGCCGCAAGTTGTTGCGCTGTTGGCCGAGATGGGGTTGGATACATTGCCCCAATTCGAAGACGGCGACTTCATTTACGAAGCAGGTGGGCAGATCCAGCGCGGGGCATTTCCGAAACGGTATAGTGATGCGGCACGGGTGCGCGGAGGAGTTCAAGCATTGGCGCAGGCCTTGTTTGAGGCACTGCCCGCTGACACTGTCCGGTTTGGGCAAGAAGTCTGCGGCGTTAACCTTGCAGATACCCCGCAACTGACCACGACAGATGGCGCAGTTTGGAAAGCTGACGTGGTGATTTGCGCGGTTCCCGGACCTATTGCAGCCGCTTGGGATGTTGTGCCTGCATGGCCCACAGAGCTTGCGACCGCCCTGACATGCTGGCCCACTTGGATGGCGGCACATGCCAAAGTGGTCGCTTTTTATGATCAGCCGTTCTGGCGTGATGCAGGCCTGTCTGGCGGCGCAGTCAGTCACATCGGCCCCTTGGTTGAGATCGCAGATCAGAGTGATCCGGACAAAGGTGTCTTTGGACTGTTTGGGTTTGTCGGTGTCCCTTTTGAGGGGCGTCAGGATACGGCAGCCCTGAAAGCTGCTGCCTTGGCACAGTTGGTTCGGTTGTTCGGTGCCCAGGCTGAAACACCTACAGCGCTGCACTTGATGGACTGGGGCCAAGAGCCTTTCACCGCAACGCCCGCCGACCGGGTCGCCCCCGCAGGTCATCCCCCTTACGGCGCACCTGAGTTGTCGCGCCCAGTTGAAGGTCAGTTTATTTTTGCCGGGGCAGAGGTGTCCGCACGCAATGGTGGATTGATCGAAGGCGCAATTGAAACGGGCACGCAGGCTGCCGCATTTGCCGTAAAGGCGATGGCGGCCAAGGTTTAGAGCCGTAGGTCGCTGTCGCCCTGTTCGAACACGGACTTCATATCAAAGAACACGCCCGCAGGTTTCAACTGCGCGCGCAGCGCGCCGGGGCCAAGTTTTGTCAGGCTTTCATGGGCCACAGCAAGAATGACAGCATCATAAACGCCCTCTGGATCGGGCATCTTGGGTAACATGTCGATGCGGTGGCAGGTGTGCACTTCGTTCGCATCCGCCCACGGGTCATGCAGATCGACTGACATTCCATAACTTTCCAGCTCGCTCAGCATATCAACCACTTTGGTGTTGCGCATGTCGGCGCAATTTTCCTTGAACGTGATCCCCAGAACTAGGACGCGCCCGCCATGAACGCGGGCTTCGTGTTGGATCATCTTTTTGATCAGCAGACTGACCGCATGCCGCGCCATGCCATCATTGATTTCGCGTGCCATGCGGATGATGTCCGGGATGTGCCCTGCGGCGATGGACTTGTGCACGAGGTAGTAGGGATCGACACCGATACAATGGCCCCCGACAAGCCCCGGCGACAGTCTGTTGAAATTCCATTTTGTCGCCGCTGCATCCAGCACGGCGGCGGTGTCGAGGCCAAGGTGGGAAAAGATAATCGAGAGTTCATTGATCAGTGCAATGGACACATCGCGCTGCGTATTTTCGATGACTTTTGACGCTTCGGCCACGCGAATACTGGGGGCAAGGTGTGTCCCTGCCGTGATGATCGTGCCGTAAAGTGCATCAATAAGCTGGGCGGCTTCAGGGGTAGAGCCGGACGTGACCTTGGTGATTTTTGTAAGTGGTCGCGCCTTGTCACCGGGGTTGATCCGTTCGGGGCTATAGCCCGCGTAGAAATCAGTGTTAAGGCTTAGGTTCGAGCCTTCCTCGACCAGCGGCAGGCAATCATCTTCGGTGGCGCCGGGATAGACGGTACTTTCGTAGATCACCACGTCGCCGCGCTTGATCACCGATCCAATGGCGCGCGAGGCGGCAAACAGGGGCGCAAGATTAGGCTGCCGTTGGTTGTCTATCGGGGTTGGCACGGCAACGATGTAGACGTTGCAATCGGCAATATCTTTTAGGTCGGTGGTGAACGTCAGATGCAAAGCACTTGCCAGATCGTCGACTTCACCCGTGCTGTCGGTGCCTTGTTGCAGCGCCTTGACACGCTCCGCGTTCAAATCAAAGCCGGTCGTTTGTCGTTGTTGTCCAAACGCGACGGCCAGAGGCAGGCCAACATAGCCCAACCCAATCACGGCAACGCGGATATCGGACAATTGCGGAAGAGAGGCTTGGGTCATGAACATTGCCTTTAGATTGCTAACTTCTGCCTAGCCGGGTGCGCGCGTTGGCGCAACCGCAGGGCGCATCACGGTCCAAAGAGCGATTTGAACTTGGCGATGCAGGCACGAAAGCCAGCTTCGAAATCTCCGTTACCGGGATGATAGACGCTTTCGAAACTGATGACCCCTTCATAGCCATCCCGACGTAACGCTTCAGCCATGGGTCGGAACAGCGGGCCAAGCTGTCCTTGCCCCATCTCGCGTATTTCCAATGTGGCGCGCGGCGTGTCCACCTGCACGTCCTTGATATGGATGTGCCCAAGGTAGCCATCCTTGACTGCCGCGTAACCATCGGGGAAGGCCAGTTCGTGACACCAGCAATTGTTGGCCGGGTCCCACAGCACTTTCAGCGTGTCCTTGGCATCCAACTCGTCGATCAAACGCCGGGCGGTGTAGTTGGAATTGACCATCGTGCCGTTGCCAGTTTCTACGACAAGCGTCACACCCTCAGCGCGCGCCAACGCGACAGCTGGGGCAATCATCGGGGCCATGGTCTCCCACGCACCATGCGCCACGTTCCACTGTTCTGCACCATTGCGACCCCACAGGATCTGTTCCTTTTTCTGAGTCATGATGCGCACCAAGGGGCTGCCAACCACATGGGCCATTTCAATCACCCGCTTGAGTGCGTCCATGTGCTGTGTGTGTAAAGCATCGCCGGGGCGGTTGGCCGAGGTGGTTCCGGCAAAGATATGGCGGCTGAGGCAACTGACCGGCTTGCCCCGGTCGCGCAGCAGCGCGTTGATGTCTTTGATCTGTTGCGGGCTGTGATCGCCGACTTCTGTGTCGCCGACAAATTGTAGCTCTGCATAGGTTAGATCGAATTCATCCATGACGTCGATGGCGTGTCGTAAATCACGGCTGATGCCGTCTGTGATGACCCCCAGTTTCATCGTGTCACCTTGGCCGCAGCGCGATGGAGCTCAGCGCCTACGATCTCTTCGATCACGCGGGTGGCGACCCAATTGTCACCTTCGGGATGACGCGTGCGCCCGGCATGGAAAATCTGCATCGCAGCGGCAGCTGTGTGCAACGGAACGCCGAGTTCTTCACCCAAGGCCATCGATATGGTGAGGTCCTTGTGCATCGTGTTGATATGGCTGCCGGTGCCTTCGAACTGACGATCAATGATCTTTTCCAACGCGTTGTTCGTAACCCCCGACCCCGCAGAAGAGGTCGAGAACACATCGAGTAAAACTTGCCCCGGCACGCCTGCCTTTGCTGCAAGGGCTGCGGCCTCGAAGGTGGCCGAAAAGATCGAGCCGATCAGGGATTGCAGGCAGGCCTTGACCACTTGCCCCTCGCCCGGTGCCGTGCCGACATGATGGATGGCAGATGACACCGCTTCGAGCACGGGATTTGCATCGCCTAACACGTTGTCTGAAGCCGCAGCCATCAGCGTCAGCGTGCCTCCCTGTGCACCGGGATACCCGCCCGAAACGGGGCTATCGATCAGGTGTAGGCCCGTCCCTTTCAGGCCATCGCCAATAGCACGTGCTTCGGCTGGTTTGACGGTCGAGGTCAGCAGGATCGTACCCCCCGGCGCCATGCTTTGTGCAAGGCCACCATCGCCCAAAATCACTTCGTGCGCCTCGGCTCCTTTCATCACCATGACAAAGACGTATTGCGCGTTTGCACCCACTTGGGCCGTGCTGTCGGCCATATGCCCGCCCATTGCGCCAAAGGCTTGGTGACGCGCATCGATCAAGTCGCGACCCCATGTTTCAAATCCATTGAGAATTAGGTTTTTGGCAATCCCGCTGCCCATATCACCCAATCCGATCACACCAACTGACGGCATCAGAGGCTCCCTTTCTTCGGTTTCAATTTCGGGTGGGGTTTCACGTCATGCGCGGACGCCGGGCAGGTCCAAAAGACACCCCCTGCCCTATCGCGGCGCATATCTGCGCGCTGTTACGCTAGCATAGGTTTGTACGGACGCTAGAGTTTTATCTCGATGGACGCACCGGAGTCTGCGGCCCGTTTGATCGCTTCGATCACCTGCACAGCGCGCAACCCATCTGAAGCGCTGACCAAAGGCAGGGCACGTCCGGCAATGACCTCGGCAAAATGTGCAACTTGGGTCGACAGAGAATCTGCCAGTGGGATCGGTAGTTTGGTTTGATCCATGGGCGCCCACCAATCTGGGCCATCTTTCTGGCTCCATACGGTGAGGTTCGGAAGAGACAGAGAGCCTTGCGTCCCGCCAATTAGATAAGCGGATTGGTCAGTCTTGGGGTAGGATGGGTTTTCGCCGGCAGTCAGTTCCCAGCTCCATGGGCCAAGGGCGACGTCCGACAGATTGAGCGTACCAAGCACGCCGCTGGCGAAACGCAAAATGGCGACGCTGACTTCTTCGGCCTGCGCTTTGCGGATCGCATTGGCTTGATACGCCTGCACTTCGACAATGGGGCCACAGAGGTGCATCAATACATCAACATCGTGGATCAAGTTGATAAACAGCGGCCCAGCCCCCGCGCCCTGACGCCATTCGGCTTTGTAGTAGTGATCGGGTTTGGGCAACCAGCATTGCCCGTGCACAGTCGTAAGTGTGCCTAACGTGCCTGCGTCAATCACCTCCTTGGCTTTGGCAATCAGAGGGTTGTGGCGACGGTGGTGACCCACAAGGATTGGGACATTGGCGGCTGTCGCGGCTGCAACCAGTGTCGCCCCTTCAGCCGCGGTGCCAGTCAGTGGCTTTTCAATCAGCATGGGACAGTTGAGGGCGATCAATTCGTGCGCCATAGGAGCATGCAACGCATTGGGAACAGCGAGGATGATACCGTCGGATTGCTTGGCGAGGTCCGCAAGATCGAGCGCCGTGGGCAACGGGCTGTCCGACATGGCTGGGTCAAAAATCGCCGAAAGCATCACGTCCGGCGTGCGTTCAATCGCGGCGATATGTTGTTTGCCGATCAAGCCTGCGCCTGCAACACCGATGCGGATCATGATTGCCACCCTTGGTAAGGGTCGTGATAAAGGACGACAAAGGCGCGCGTCATTGCGGTACCTCGGTCAAGGAGCCGCTGCGCGCCGCGCGTTCCATCGCATCGATCACGGCGTGGACGTGCAGAGCCTGATCCGGGGGGGCAATTGATGTTTTGTCGTGTTGCACAGCGTGCACAAAATCCTCGATGACCGATTGGTGCCATCCATGGGAAAAGGCCATCGGGTCGGCACCGCCCCCGGTGCCTGTGTCGCCCTTTGGTGCGACATAGTCGCGTGATCCATCGTGCCAGTCGATGTGCAGTGTATCACCTTGCAGCAGCACCTGCGCCAGACTTGTCGTGAGGGCAATGCTTTCGGTGGCGCCGGGATAGGCGGCGGTGGTGGCGCTGAGCGTACCAGACGCACCCGAATGGAACAACAGAAGCGCAGAGGCGATGTCTTCGGCCTCCATCACATGAAGCGGAGTCGTGCGCATTTGCGCTTGGAGGCGGGCGACAGGTCCGGCGAGCCAAAGCGCAAGATCGAGTGTGTGGATCGCTTGGTTAATCATGACACCACCGCCGTCGCGGGCATAGCTGCCGCGCCCCGGAGCATCGTAATACGCCTGATCGCGCCACCATGGCACGCGGATTTCAACATGAAGGATGTCGCCCAGATCACCCGTTTCCAACTGCGCCTTGAGCGCTTGCGCCGCGTCCCGTGTACGGTGCTGGAAGCACAAGCCAAGAGGCACGTTTGCATCTGCATAGGTGTCGACAATCGTGCGGGCCGCGCTGAGTGTGCGTTCAATCGGCTTTTCCATCAGCGTTGGAATGCCGGCCTGTGTCAGCGCCGTTGCGTAAGATGAGCGGGCATTGGGCGGCGTGATGAGGATGGCCATATCAGGTGCCATGGCGATGGCCGCTTCAAGATCCGTCTGCGCTGCAATCGGGTGGCCCAATGTGTCGGCCGCGCGTGCGCAAAAGGTGGCTGTGCGTGTCTTGTCCCGACCAAGAGCACCGATCAGACGCGCGCCTGCTGTGTTGTCCCGTAACGCAAGCACATGCGTTTCGGCCACCATGCCGGCACCAATCAGCAAAACCTTCATATGCGCCCTCTGTTCGTCAAAGCATAGCTACCCCGCCAATTTTGGCACAATCGCACCCTTGTGGCCGATGACTTGTGCAGCCAGATCGTGGCCTGCGCGCAGTGCCTTGGCCTGCGACGCACCCGTCAGCGACGCGCCCAGATATCCACCATTGAAACTGTCGCCTGCAGCAGTGGTATCCACCACAATCGACGCTTGCGGGAAATTGTAAGTCGCGCCGGATTTGAGGCAAAGCGGCCCGTCTTCACCTCGTTTCAACGCACCTGTGCGTCCTAGAGCCAAAAACCGTTTGGCAATGACGTCAGGTGTTTCACCTGTCATGGCCATTTCATCATCTATTGACGGCACTGCAATATCGGTGATCGACCACATTGCGGTGTTGGTTGCGCGCGCTGTTTCGACGTCTTCCCACAGGCGCGGTCGGTAGTTGCTATCATAGCAGACGAGCCCACCTGAGCCGCGAAATGAATGTAAGAACTGAAACAGACCATCGCGCAGTGCCGGGGTCATGATCGCCAGCGAGATGCCGGACAAATAGATCACGTCATAACCCGAGAGTTTTGCAAAATCCGGGCCATGATCTGTGACAAACGTCTCACGCGCGGCAGCCCGGTCACGCCAATAGGTGAACGATCGTTCGCCCGACTCGTCCGTGGTGATTGCGTAGAGGCCCGGCGTTCCTTCGGGGTCGCGTTCGATGTGTTTAGTTCCGACATCTTGGGCTTCGATGAAATCGACGATCCGATTAGAGAACGCATCCATACCCACCCGTGTGATGTAGTCTACCTGCAACGACGGCGCGCTGCGTTTAAGATAGATGGCGGTGTTGAGCGTGTCTCCGGCGACGCCCACGGCTGCGGTATCCCCGCCCATAGACAATTCGATCATCGCCTCGCCAATCGCTGCGATCTTCATAGTTTTTCCTTTCGTGCCGTCCGCCACCAGACGACAAATCCTGAGCATACGATGATGCCTGCCCCCAATACGGTCCAACCGTCCGGGACATCATTGAAAACGATATAACTGGCCACAGCGAGGTACAGCAGGAAGCTATACGTGTAGGGCATCAGCGTATTTGCAGGCGCATAAGAATGCGCCCGTGAAAAGATCTCATGCCCTGCCCATCCCCACACGCCAAGTCCAATCATCAACGCCCATTGCAGTGGCGTTTCAGGTGCAACCCAAACACTAAGCGCAAATGGGGCGAGCAGGATCGCACCAAACGCGCCCATGTAAAACTGCATCGTTTCTGCCGCCACCACGCCAGAAATCTTGCGTGTGATGATCGAATACAGCGCCAGCGACACTGCGTTGTAGACATTCAGCAATGCTATCCAATGGAAGTCGGCATTGAACGGGCGGATCACCACCAGAACGCCAACAAATCCAAGCAAGATCGCACCCCAGCGCCACGGCCCCACGCGCTCGCCCAGAAGCGGCCACGACAAGGCGCAGACGATAATCGGCGCCGAAAACATGATCGATCCGGTCACCGTCAACGACAGATATTTGAGCGTAATAAAGTTGAACAGCGTGGCCGACGCCAGCAGAAGCGCGCGCACCAACACAAGCCCCAAGTGGTCAGTTTGGAAATTCGACCAACTGGCCCCTTGTCGCAGCACTAGCAGGGTTGAGATAACGAAATGCGGCAGATAGCGCATAAACGCGAGCTGAAAGGCTGGCAATCCCGCGAGCACCAGCCATTTGACCGACGTATCGATCAAAGAAAAGAAGGCGTAGGCCCCCAGCGTCATAAGAATGCCGAGGGCGGCGCGATCCTGATTGGCGCGCGCCGTTATTGCCATTGGATCACCCCTTGAACCGGTCGGCGTAGAAGTCGACCATTTGCGAAACCATGTCGTCTCCGCGCCCTGAATCCCGTGCGTCGTTCAGTGCTGACAGCGCGCATTTTGACATGATGGATTGCACACCCGCGTCAGAAGCCATTTGTGAATAGTACCCCACATCCTTGGCCGCGTTTTTGATCGCAAAGGCCAGTTGGTTTGGATCACTATCGACCGCATAACCTTTGACAAAATCCATCATGCCGGACTTCAGCGGCCCGGCAGCGATCACATCGTAAACGCTTTGACGTTCGACCCCCATGACGTCGGCCATGGCAAAGACCTCGCACATGGCGTTGGCAACAGTCATGCCAAAGAAGTTGTTCAGCAGTTTGATCGTATGCCCTGATCCCAGCGCGCCAAGGTGAAAGACGTTCTCGCCCAGATCCTCGAGTACGGGGCGTACTTTATCAAATGCGCCTTGATCGCCTGCACACATAATATTGAGCAACCCATCAACCGCGTGTGCGGGTGTGCGGCCCAAAGGCGCGTCAAGGTATTGCGCCCCGGCGGCGGCGACTTCGTCGCCCAATGTGCGCGTCGATCCGGGCAGCGAGGTACCAAAGTCGATCACAACTGCGTCCGGCTTCAGCCCAGCGATGACGCCATCTGCGCCGCGCATCCGCGCTTCAACATTCACCGATGTGTCCATGCACAGCATCACGATATCAGAAGCGGCGGCGACGTCTTTGGCGGTAGTGACTTCGTTCGCGCCGCGCGCAACGGCTTGATCCACATAGGTACGTGTGCGGTTGGCGATCACAGTCAAATCGTAACCCTGATCCTGCAGGCGACCGACCATGGCCCCGCCCATCAGGCCGAGGCCTATAAATCCGATTGTTGGTTTGCTCATGATAAGTCTCCTGTTTCGTAGTATGTATGAAAGCGCTGTAACTCAGCGGCTGTTATCTGTTGTTGATCGCGGTTGTTGTACCCGGATTTGGAAAGGATAGCGTGGCGCATCACATCACCGCTCCGATTTGCCAAGGCACAAATTCGTAGTCGCCAAGGCCTTGGGCTTCGGACTTGGACATCTCGCCCGAGGCCACACGCAGGAACAGGTCATAAATCTCGCGCCCCTTGTCCTCGAGTGACACGCCGTCGCTCAGCATCGCGCCTGCGTTTACGTCCATATCTTCGGTCATGCGGGTGTACATGTCGGTGTTCGTCGCCACTTTGATCGTCGGCGCGGGTTTCGATCCAAAGGCCGATCCACGGCCAGTGGTAAAGCACACAAGGTTGCATCCGCCAGCGATTTGCCCCGTCACGCTGGCCGGGTCATAGCCTGGGCTGTCCATGAAGGTAAAGCCGCGTGCGCGCACGATCTCGGCGTATTTATAGACGCCGGTCAGGGGCGTCGTGCCGCCTTTGGCCGCCGCGCCCAGCGATTTTTCGAGGATCGTGGTCAGCCCGCCCGTCTTGTTGCCGGGGCTTGGGTTGTTGTCCATGCTGCCTTTGTTGCGCTTGGTGTAATCTTCCCACCACTTGATCAAACCGATCAAACGGTCACCTGTTGCCCGATCAACCGCACGCGCTGTCAGTAGATGCTCGGCACCGTAGATTTCAGGGGTCTCGGCCAACACGCCGGTACCGCCCTGAGCCACCAGCAGATCGGTGGCGTAGCCAAGGGCCGGGTTTGCCGTGATACCAGACCACGCGTCCGAGCCACCGCATTGAAGGGCGACTTTCAACTCAGATGCGGGGCAAGGAGTGCGCGTCGCCTGATTGGCGATAGGCAACATTGCAGATACTTTTTCGATGCCCTTTTCGATGGTTTGGCGCAAGCCTGCGACCGATTGGATGTTCATCGTCTGGAAGGTCGGGCCTTGCTTTAGGCCCCATGCCTCGAGCAACCAATCGATTTGGTTCATTTCGCAGCCAAGACCCACCATCAGCACAGCTGCGTGGTTGGGATGGGCCGCATAGCCCCACATGACGCGTTGCAAAGCCTCGAACCCATCACCGTCCCCCGCCATGCCGCAACCTGTGCCATGCACAAAAGCGACGACACCGTCGACGTTTGGGTAAGCGGCTAGGACATCTGGTGTGAAATGGGCGGCGATCATTCGCGCGGCGGTGGCCGAACAATTTACCGACGTGACAATGGCGATGTAGTTGCGTGTGCCCACCTGCCCGTTTTCACGCTGATACCCCATGAACGTATCACCTGATGCAGGCGTCGCTGGGCGCATGTTGGTCCCAAATTCGTATTCAACATCTGTCGCTCGGAATTCGACGTTATGAGTATGGACGTGTTCGCCTGCTTGGATGTCCTGCGCGGCGTATCCGATCACTTGCGCATATTTGCGGATCGCCTCACCCTTGGCCAAATCACGGGTAGCGATTTTGTGCCCCGATGGGATCATTGCACGGGTGGTGGCGTGCTCAATTGCGACGCCCACTTCGAGGGCGCGGGTGGCTGTGACCACCGTGTCTGTTGAATCTAGACGGATAAAGTCCATGGATCCCTCTAGGCACAATAGGGCGCATCAGAGGCCCACCGGTGGATCGGAATATGTGGCGTTGACGCCAGCCGTTTGCGGGCGTCAAACCACCCATCGCGCCAGACACGCCAGTCGCGCAATTCGGTTTCGGGTGCTTGGCGGCTTCGGGCAACAAAATCCGGGAAATGATCCCGTCCTGTATTCTGGCCCGTTTTGCTGAACCGCAAGTCAAAGGACCAGCGAAAGCCATCCGACGTATTCGGCAGCGACGCATGCGGCACAAGCGGGTGAAACAACACAACGCCTCCGGCCCTGACAGGCAGTGGCAAAGCGCGCTTCGTGTCCAGATGTTTCGGGGCAATTGCGGTTTGCACTTGCGGGCAGTGTGGCAAGATACCGGTATCGATGCCGGGTACGACTTGCAGGCAGCCGTTTTCAACGGTGGCGTCCGTTAGGGCCACCCAGACAGTGACCATGTCTGTGCTGTCTGCCTTTTCTAGCCCTACGGCGCGGTCTTGATGCCAATCGGTGCGCGTGATGTGGGCGCGGACCTCGTCAGCGTGCAAATCAGGTGCGGGCGGTTTGATGCGCACGTGTTGGATAGGGTTAAGGGTCAACTCAGGTCCGATCAATGCCTCTGCTAGATCAAGGATGCGCGTATGCATCACAAGATCAAAGATTGCCGGGCCAAAGTGCATTGGGCAGTTTGGTTTTATTTCGCCACCCGGCAGGCTGATATCCATAGGTTGGAACCAATCGCACCCAGCAGCATAGGCCGCACTAAGCTTATCCCAAAAATCCATGCCCTTGCCATCCGGCACGCGCCCTTCGGCC
>CAZJAW010000005.1:0-17233 GCA_964544035.1 uncultured Rhodobacterales bacterium | reverse complement strand
GGATTGGTCATTCTTTGTCGATTCATTAATTGTTATGTTATGACATAACAATTCAGATGAGCAAGATCATCCGAGACCGCACACCGGCGAAAAAACGCAAATGTGCCTTGGTAAGTCTACCAAGGCACATCATGCCGAACAAAAGACCCCAAACTTTGGGTGGCACTGGGGATGTGCGCCTAAATTATTTGTCCAGTCTCCAGAGGGCTGATCTGATTACATGCATCCAGCAAGAGCGGCCGACAGATTTCGGATAAGTTGGGGGTACAGTGCCGGACCCGGCTCCAGATCAGAGCCAAGCGGGTCGAGAATACCCGTCTTTGCTTCGGTTCCGCCCAGAACAGTTGCGACGAGGCCGGGGTTAAATTGCGGTTCGGACAGAACGCAATCGATGCTTTGTTCGGCAATCCGCGCTTGGATTTCGGCAATGCGTGCCGGGCTTGGATCAGACGCATCCCCAATCGAGATTGCACCAGAAGCGAAGAAATCAAAATCCGTTTCGAAATATTGATACGCGTCATGAAACACGATGAAATTTCCGTCGCGCACAGGATCAAGCGTTGCTGTAACCTCGCCAATCAAGGTTTCGATCTCTGCACGGCCCGCTGCGGCATTCGCAAAATAAGCCCCGGCATTGTCTGGGTCGGCGGCGGATAGCTTACCAGCGATCACATTCAGCCAAGTCATTGCATTTTTTGGTGACAACCAAGCGTGCGGGTCATGCTCACCGTGGTCATGTCCTTCGTGCCCAGCCTGTTCATCTGCATGGTCATCGTGATCGTCATGATCCGCGTGGTCTTCTTCGCCATGGTCATCGTGATCGTCATGATCCGCGTGGTCTTCGTCGCCATGATCGTCGTGGTCATGGGCCTCGAACAACGCGCCTTCCCGGAATTCCAGTTCGACTGTGCCGTCTGCTTCCAGCAATTCTGTTGCGTCCGCATCCGATGCAAGCGTTTGGATTGTACCGCTCAGCCATGGCGTCAAATCGGGCCCAATCCAAAACACAAAATCGGCGTCTTGCAACGCGGCGGCCTCGGACGGGCGCAGGCTATATTCGTGCGGGCTTGCACCGGGCTGAATAATCAAATCAGGAGTACCGACACCAGCCATAACCCGCGCCACTAAGGAATGGACGGGTGCAATATCAACAGCGACCTTTGGCGTGTCCGCGTAAGCGCTTCCGCCCATCAAAGTGGCTGTAAGGGACAGGGTGAGAAGCTTTCTGGACATCAAAGTCTCCACGTGATTGTATAACATTACAGGCCATTTAGACGAAATGTAATAACATGACAAGTGAGTCGGACAATTCGAGCGCTGCAAACGGCCCCTTGGGGTTTGAACAGCACGACCATAGCACATGCATGAGCGATGCGCTGACGGCAGCTGAGGCCGTGTGTGCGGCCGGCGGTTTGCGTTTTACACCCGTGCGGCGCAAGGTGCTTGAGATTTTGCTGCAAGATCATCGCGCGCTTGGCGCCTACACGATTTTGGACCGGTTGCGCGAAGACGGGTTTGGATCGCAACCCCCGGTTGCGTATCGCGCCTTGGATTTTCTTGTCGCAAATGGGTTAGCTCACAAGATTGAACGGTTGAATGCCTTTATTGCCTGCGTTCACCCCAGCCATTCCCACTCACCAGCCTTTATGATTTGCCGATTGTGTGATGCGGTGGCCGAGGCTCACTCCTCCCCAGCCCGAGGGGTGCTGGGAGACGCAGCACGCGCCACCGGTTTCAAGATAGAACGCACTGTCGTCGAAGCCGAAGGTGTTTGTCCGTCTTGTGTTGCAAAGGCAGACGCATGAGCCTTGTGCATGTTGAAGACCTCAGCGTGCGCTATGGCGCAAGGACGGCCCTGTCACACGTATCTTTGCGCGTCGAACCCGGTGAGATTGTCACAATTGTTGGCCCGAATGGATCAGGCAAAACCAGCCTGTTGCGCGCGATCATTGGTGCGGTAAAACCGGCCAAAGGACGCGTCGTGCAAGGCAGCGGCGTAAAAATCGGATATGTTCCACAAAAGCTGCATATCGACGAAACGTTGCCCATCACCGTTGCAAGGTTCTTGAAATTGCCGGGCGGTGTCGCAGCTGCTGATATTGATCACGCGCTGGCACAAGCAGGTGTTCCTGATCTGGCAAAGGCGCAGCTATCACGCCTTTCGGGTGGTCAGTTCCAACGGGTCTTGTTGGCGCGCGCATTGATCGGAAAGCCGGGTTTGTTGCTTTTGGACGAAGCCACGCAAGGGCTTGATCAACGCGGTTCTGCATCCTTCTACCGGCAGATCGAAACTGTGCGACGGGACACTGGGTGCGCTGTTTTGATGATCAGCCACGAGTTACACGTCGTGATGAGCGCATCTGACAGGGTCATCTGTCTTAACGGTCATGTCTGTTGTGAAGGAACCCCGGCGGTCGTGGCATCCGCGCCGGAATACAGAGCATTGTTTGGGACGGGAACGGGCGGCGCGCTGGCCCTTTATCGCCATGAACACGATCACCACCACGATCATGACGGTCATACCCACGATCATGCAGAGGCAGCAGAGTAATGCTTGATGATTTTATGGTGCGTGCGGCGCTTGCCGGAATCGGCGTGGCCTTTGCCGCGGCACCTTTGGGCTGCTTTGTGGTCTGGCGACGCATGGCTTATTTCGGGGATGCCACGGCGCATGCGGCAATCCTTGGTGTTGCTTTGTCGCTGGCCTTTTCGATGTCAATTTTTGTAGGATCGATGGCTGTGGCGTTGCTTATGGCGCTGGTTGTCAACGTGTTGTCTGGTCGGGGTTATGCCATGGACACATTGCTGGGTGTTCTTGCGCATTCGGCACTGGCCTTCGGGCTTGTCGCAGTATCGTTCATCTCGGGCGTTCGGATCGACCTGATGGCATATCTATTTGGTGACATTCTGGCCGTCTCTCGTGGTGATCTATCCGTCATCTGGGGAGGTGCTGCACTCGTCGTCGCGTTGATCGCTTGGCGCTGGTCTGCCCTGCTCACATCCACACTGAACGAAGACCTAGCACACGCCAACGGGATCAATCCAAAGCGCGAACAATTGGTGCTGACGATTGCACTGGCAATTACAGTTGCGGTCGCAATCAAAGTCGTCGGCGTCCTGTTGATTGCCGCCTTGCTGATCATCCCGGCGGCCGCTGCACGCCCTTTAGCAAGGACACCAGAAGGCATGGCCATCACCGCCGGTCTGATCGGGATGTTGTCTACCATTGTCGGCCTGCGCGCGGCTTATGTGTTTGATACGCCTGCAGGACCTTCTATCGTGTGCGTTGCCGCGACGACGTTTCTTGCATCCAGCGCTCTTAGAGGTCTGCAACGCGAACGGTAGGGCATTTTTTATTTGGGATGCGCAAGCCATGGGTTGGCGATTTTCCACCGACGCGCAACTGCGTGGTAGCAGATACGAGCTTCCGACAAACTTTTTGAATTCCTGTCTGTGCACCCTACCCAGCGTCAAGGTTGCCTAATTCGCGGCAGCGCGCTTAACCTTTCCCGAACGAGGGAGAGACATCATGGACATTCTCATCAACGTGGTACTGCCACTGTCGCTGGCCATCATCATGTTCAGCCTAGGGGTCGGCCTCACGTTTGCGGACTTTGCCCGTGTCCTCAAGGACCCTCGCGCCTTTGCCGCTGGCGCAATCGCGCAAGTGATCGTCCTGCCTGCCGTCGCCTTTGGCGTGGTGCTTGCTTTTGGTCTGCCCCCTGCCTTGGCGGCTGGTGTCATGTTACTTTCCTTTTGTCCGGGCGGTGTCACCTCTAACGTTGTTTCGAAATGGGCCCGCGCGGATGTCGCGCTTTCTGTGTCTCTCACGGCTGTCATCAGCTTGTTGAGCCTGCTGACCATTCCGGTCATGACAGCTTGGGCTGTAACTTATTTCATGGGGGAAAACGCGCCGGACATATCGATCGCCTCGCTTACAATTGCGGTCTTTGCGATCACCACTGTACCTGTTTGCATTGGCGTCGTGACGCGCCATTTTGCGGCGAACTTTGCCACACGGATTGAACCCATCCTCAGCATTGTATCCTCTGGCCTGTTCGTTTTGATTGTCATCGCGGCTGTCGCCAGCAACTGGGCCGTGTTTACAGAAAACCTGAGCACGCTCGGCCCCAGCCTTATCACGCTAAACCTCGTCTTGTTGGGCACCGGACTTGCCATTGCCCACCTGCTGACGCTGAACTGGCACCAGACCAAGACAATTGCCGTTGAAACTGGCATTCAAAATGGGACGCTTGGGATCGCCCTTGGCACGTTAATTACCAACCAGCCCGACGGGTTCATGGGTCCGCTTGCCCTGCCCTCGGCCATCTACGGTGTGACTATGTACCTTGTCGCTGTTCCTTTTGTGCTTTGGTTTCGCCGCTCTAAGGGAGACATCTAATGGCAAACGCAGATGCAATCGTAGTGGGCGCTGGTCTTGCAGGGCTGGCTGCAGCAGCTGAACTTGGTGATCGGGGCAAACACGCCATCATCGTAGATCAAGAGCCACGCAGCTTCTTAGGTGGACAAGCATTCTGGAGCCTTGGCGGTCTGTTCATGGTGGACACTCCCGAACAGCGCCGTATGGGGATCAAGGACAGCCGTGAACTCGCCCTAAGCGATTGGATGGGCAGTGCGCAATTCGACCGCCCCGAGGATGCTTGGCCCCGCAAATGGGCCGAAAGCTATATCGACTTTGCTGCCGGTGACATGCGTTCGTGGCTGCATGCCATGGGCCTGCGCTGGTTTCCGATTGTCGGTTGGGCCGAACGCGGTGGAGGTTTTGCGAATGGACATGGGAATTCGGTGCCGCGCTTTCACCTGACGTGGGGAACAGGCCCCGGCATCATCGAGCATTTTGTGCGTCGCTGCCTTGAGCATGAAAAATCAGGCCTGATCCAATTCCATTTCCGCCATCAAGTGGACCGGATCGACATGGAAAACGGGGCCGCCAAAGGTGTCAGCGGATCGATCTTAGCCGATGACAACAGTGCGCGGGGGCAAAAAACAAATCGTGACGTTGTGGGCGATTTTTCACATTCTGCCGCGTCAGTCATCGTGACGTCGGGCGGCATCGGCGGCAATTTCGAAATGGTGCGCAAGGTTTGGCCAACCGAGCGTCTAGGTCCTGCCCCCAAAGATATGGTCGCAGGCGTGCCTGCCCACGTGGACGGTCGTATGATCGCAATTTCCGAAGATGCGGGTGGTCAGGTGATCAATGGCGACCGGATGTGGCATTACACCGAAGGGGTCAAGAACTGGGACCCGATTTGGCCCGCGCACGGCATTCGTATCCTGCCGGGACCGTCTTCGATGTGGTTTGATGCGCGCGGCAACCGCTTTCAACCGCCCGCCCTGCCCGGCTTTGACAGCCTCGGCACGTTGCGCGAAATCCTGAAAACTGGCTATGAATACAGCTGGTTTGTACTGACCCAGAAGGTGATCAAGAAGGAATTCGCCCTGTCCGGGTCGGAGCAAAACCCTGATTTGACTTCTGGTAAATGGGGCGAGGTTTTGCGCCAGCGTTTGCTGGCAGGTTCCAAAGCAACAGGGCCAGTCGAAGCATTTAAGGAAAAGGGCGAAGATTTTGTTGTCGCGGACAATCTGACCGACCTCGTGGCGGGAATGAACCGCGTGTCAGGCGAAGGTTTGATCAACGAGGACCATCTGCGCGCCCAGATCTCAGCCCGTGACACGCAAATTGACAATCCGTTTTCCAAGGACGCACAGATGATGGCGATCCATGCCGCGCGCAACTATCGCGGAGACCGCTTGTTGCGCACCGCCAAGCCGCACAAATTCCTTGATCCCGCAAACGGGCCGCTTATTGCCGTTAAATTACGCATCCTGACGCGCAAGTCGCTGGGCGGGTTGCACACCAATCTGGACAGCCAAATGCTCGGCCCGGACGGGCAAACCGTGCCGGGGCTGTTTGCCGCTGGGGAAGTCGCAGGTTTTGGCGGTGGTGGCTATCATGGCTACAACGCGCTTGAGGGCACGTTTCTAGGAGGCTGCATCTTTTCGGGGCGCAACGCAGGGCGATCAAAGGCTATTGCTTAAACTGGATAAAACATCCTCTGATAAATACGGGGGCTCGCCAAATTGACGTGCAACCCCGAAACCATCAAGCATTGTCCACTGCGCTGCAAAAAACTGCCAATTGCGCGTTTCCCATCCGGTGTCGTCCCGCACAAACTTTGAACGCCACGCACCGTGGACGCGCACAAATAGCCGGATTGTATCGACATCGACTTCAGCCCGATCGGTTGCGCGTTCGCGTGCGCCCGGTTTGGATGCGCGTTCACGTTTGTCTGGATGGAACGTGTGATTGTGCGAAGCCCGATCACGCGCGATCGACAACATCTTACGCAACTGCGCCTCAATAAGTTCTGCGGCCTTTACCCGTCGTCCGGCGAACACAACGTTCACGGCTGTACCGCATTCTAAAAGCCCCCGCACAATCAAATCAGGCCTACGGCTGCGTGAAAGCTGCGGCACCAGTGCGACGTTGATGATACAAGGATGTCGCTTGAACAGACCGGAATCCTCGTATTCTGGCCGGACTAAGCGCGGGTGTGTCCTGCGCTCTGCTTGCGCGGGCATCTGTTGATCGGGCAAAACTGCATCCTCCGGCACAATGTCGCCCTACACGCTTAGCAAACGTGCACTTAACAGCCCGTAAAGAAACCCTAGAGCGGCCAGATAAACGGTATGACCAGCGACGCCAGCAGCCCGACGCTTAGGTTCAACGGTATCCCCACGCGCATGAAGTCGCTGAACTTGTAGCCACCCGGCCCATAAACCAGCGTGTTGGTCTGATACCCGATGGGCGTCGAAAACGCACAGGACGCCGCGATCATCACTGCAACCACCAAGGGGCGCGGATCCAGCCCCAAAGCAGCCCCAAGACTAATCGCAATCGGCGTCATGATCACGGCAACAGCGTTGTTGGATACGATCTCGGTCAATGTCGACGTCAACAGGAACACCGTCAACACGATCAAAGGTGCAGGCAAAGCCGCTAAACCCGGCGATGCGCTGTCCACAATGAGCGATATCGCACCCGAGTTCTGCAAGCCCGCCCCGACCGCGAGCATTCCAAAGATCAACGCCAGCAATTGGCCGTCGACATAGGAAAACGCCTCGTCTGCGTCGATACAGCCCAGAACCAGCACCGCGGCAACGGCCAGCACGGCCAAAAGCAGGATGGGGGCCACATTCAGAGCCGCCAACACCACAATGCCAAACAAGGCAGCCACGGCAATCGGCGCATGCGACCGCCGGAAGGCACGCGCAGAAGGATGGGACACATCCACCATATCCATTTCCGCCGACAAACGCTGAATATCTTCTGGTGCGCCCTCAAGAAGCAAAGTGTCTCCCACCTTGACCACCAGATCATCCAATTGCCGCCCAATGTTCTGATTGCGTCGATGTACTGCCAAAGGATAGACACCGTAGCGCCTGCGCAAACGCAATGACCCCAACGAGCGCCCAACCATCTTGCAACCCGGCGTGATCAACGCCTCTACCGTGGTGGTTTCCACAGCTGAAACTTGATCAACGCGGCGTAGTTCCTTGTTGCCCTGCAGGCTTAGAAGTTCGGTCATTTCCGTGCGCAAGACCACGCGGTCTCCGACTTGCAATTCAACATTGGCCAGATCGCGCCGCAGCGACAGATCACCCCGCACCACATCGATCAGTCGCACACCTTCGCGTTTGAACAACTGCACCCCCATAACCTCGCGCCCGATCAGGTTGCTGTCAGGGGGGATCACGGCCTCGGTAAAGAACTTCATCTTCGAGCGATCTGAAAGCATATTTGCCATACTGTCGCGATCCGGCAGCAAGCGTGGCGCAAAGATCGACATATAAATCAAACCCCACACACAAACGACCAGGCCAATAGGTAAAATCTCAAATATACCAAAGGGTTCCATCCCGGCATTGCGCGCCACACCGTCCACCAACAAGTTGGTCGAGGTCCCAATCAGCGTCAAAGAACCACCCATGATGGCGGCATAACTCAGCGGGATCAGCAGCTTTGATGCCTTGGTGCCCAACGTTTTACTAAGCTGCACCATCACCGGGATCATAACGACAACGACAGGTGTGTTGTTCATAATGGCCGAGCCGCCCATAACAGCCAAAATCACAGCAATTACGGCCGTCTTCGGGTGCGTTTTTGCATAACGTTCGGCGGTGCGCGTCAACACATCCAGCGCCCCTGTACGCACCAGCGCACCCATCACGATAAACATCGCCGCAATGGTCCATGGCGCAGGGTTGGACAGCACGGCAAGTGCCGCGTCATACGGCAGGATGCCTGTGGCCAGCATCAACGCAGTGCCGGTGATCGCAACAACTTCGGTGGAATAGGTCTCGCGCACGAACATGATGAACATGACTGCGACCAAAGACAGCGCCAGGAACGGAGTCAGCAAGGTCGAATTGTCGAGAAATTGCATATAGGCTCTGTCCTCATAGCGCGCCTGAAATCAGCACCCAGTGTCGCCTATTGCGTCACCCTCAGCAAGGCCTGCCGGATTGCGCGGTTGAACCAGGTACATCCCCACCAACATCAGCGCCAAAGCGCCCCAAATTGCTGCTGGGTAGGCCTCGGCCAACACCAGCTTGGCCCACAGAATGCCAAAGAGCGTAACCAAATAGCTGATTTGCACGGAAAAGACGGGACCCGCACGCCCGACCAGCCACACGTACCCTGTATAGGCCAGCACATGCAGCACAGCACTGGCGACCTGCGCAAGCTCAGGCGCGCCAAAAGGTAGGCGCGGATCAATCCACTGCCCGCTGCCCAGCGCCAGTGGCAACACGATCACACAGCCGACAATGGACGCCCCCCAAAGCACTTGGATCGGATCAAGCCCAGCCGTACCCCAGCGCGCCACCACATTTCCTTCGCAGGCATAAAACAGCCCCGCGATCAAACCGATGAAAACCCAAAACACTGGGATAGCACCGGACATTTCTGCGCCGGGTAGCACGATCATCAAAACCGCCCCCATTCCAACTGCCAAGCCGCCAAAGCGTCGCCACTCAAAACGATCAAGCGACAATGCCAGCGCTATAGGAAAGGCCCAGATCGGTATCATCGACAGCAGGATCGAAAGCACGCCTGCAGGCAAATGCACTGCTGCCTGATAACTTGCAGTATTTGGCAGAACAGACCCAATCAGCGCAATCATCACATAAACGCGCAAGTGCGCCCGCCCCATAGGCAGTCGCGCACCGCGCACAATAGCAACAAAACTCATCACCAAGACGCCAATGGCCAACTGCCAAAACAACAACCCAAAGTGCTTATGACCGGTACTGACGGCGATCTTGGTCAGTGGCAACGTTATGCCCCAAGCCGCGCCAACGACGACCAATACGGCGATACAGATCAGCCGCTCGGATCGTGTCATGGCCCGCTTTGCTGCAAAAGCCCGCCTTGGCGCACCATTTCTATCCGCGTCGCATGGCCTGCATCGTCCGTTTCGATATAAACCCCTGACAAAGTCGCCGCCCCCCAATGCCGGAGCAAAACGGTCCTTGGGCATACCTGTGATGAAACGGCGCAAAGGTTCGTCGCGCTGCATACCAATAACAGAGTTGTAGTCGCCGCACATGCCAGCATCACTTAGATAACCGCAGCCACGCGACAAGATCATCGCATCCGCTGTCGGCACATGCGTATGTGTGCCAACCATCAAACTGGCGCGCCCATCACACCAATGACCCATGGCCATCTTCTCGGACGTGGCTTCGCAATGAAAATCCACGATCACTGCATCCAAATCACCCTCCAAAGGATGGGTGCGAAAGACCGTCTCGACCGTAGAAAAAGGATCATCAAAGGGGCGTTTCATAAACACCTGCCCCAGCGCTTGCGCGACCAACACCCGCTTACCGCTTTGTGTGGTAAAGACGCGCGCGCCCTTGCCCGGTGCCGCCTTTGAGAAATTGAGCGGACGAATAACACGCGGTTCATTTTCGATGAACTGCAGCATGTCCTTCTGGTCAAAGGCATGATCACCCAGCGTTATGCAATCTGCACCCGCCGCCAGCAAAGCTTTGGCATGTGCGCCAGACAGGCCCATGCCAGAGGTGGCGTTTTCGCCATTCACAACGACAAAATCCAGATCCCACAACTCGCGCAGACGGGGCAGATGATCAGTGATCGCCTGACGGCCCGCCCGGCCCATCACATCACCCAAAAAAAGAATATTCATACGTTTCCATATGCCGCACATAGGTCAAACAGCAAGAGCAAACCCTGCCGACATTTATTCAATGAAACGGCTTAGTCGCAGCAAGGCCGCAGTTGCCAAGCCCCTATTCGGGCCGCGCCCCGTCAAACTTCAATCACAACCTCGGGCGTAACGATCATATCCAATGATTGATCCGTTGGTTCCAACGGCAATTCCGCCAGTTCTTGAACACCGTAAGCAAAGCCGATGGCCAAAGTCGCACGGCGCGCCCGCAGGCCCTCAAGCGTGCGATCATAAAACCCGCCACCATACCCCAAACGCGCGCCCGCTCGGGTGAACGCAACCAAAGGTACAATCAAAATCTCCGGCTCTAGAAAATCATCAACCTCTGGCACAAAGGCACCAAACGGGCCTTCGCGCAATGCGCACTCTGGCGTCCAGCGCGAAAACTGCAAGGGCAGCCCGGCGCCCATTATCACCGGGACACAGACCGGGCCATGGGCTGCCGCTTCGGCCATCACAGGTAATGGGTCAATCTCGGACCGGATCGGCATGTAACCCGCCAAAGGCACCCCGCGATAGCCCGCAAGGACCGATGACAAAAGCCCGCACGCCCCGCCTCGGTCCAAATCAAAGGCCGCTTTGCGCGCAGAAAAAGCGGCCTTACGCACCTCAGCCTTACGCGCACTCAAATCCATGAGCGCACCACGGGTCGGCGGGTGGGCGCCTTTGCCCCTTCGGGCAAACAGACCAGTCCCGACACGTTCACAACAACACCAGCGCAGCCAGCCCCAAAAAGGCAAAGAAACCAACGATATCCGTCACGGTGGTCACAAATGCACCAGAGGCCAAAGCTGGATCAATCCGAAGTCGGTCAAGCACCACGGGGATCACCGTGCCCGCAAGGCCCGCAACCACCATATTGATCACCATCGCCGCCGCGATCACATAACCAAGCGCAGGTGAGCCAAACCAGATAACCCCAACAATCCCCATCACAACTGCAAAAATCAGCCCATTGATCAAACCAACAAGCACCTCGCGGCGGATCACCCGCCACACGTTGGCTCCGGTCAGATCCTTGGTCGCCAACGCACGCACCGCCACAGTCAACGACTGCGTGCCTGCATTTCCGCCCATGGACGCCACGATTGGCATCAACACCGCCAAGGCCACAATCTGTGCCAAGGCGACTTCGAATTGCGCGATGACGATTGAGGCAAAAATCGAAGTCAACAAGTTCACAGCCAACCACGGAATGCGTCGGCGCGTGGTCTCGATCACCTTGTCCGAAAGGGCAGATTCTTCATCCACACCCGCCAGACGAAGGATGTCTTCTTCGTGCTCTTCGTCCAGCACAGCCATCGCGTCATCAATTGTGATCAAACCGATCAACCGCCCCTCGTCATCCACAACGGGAGCCGAAATCAGGTGGTATTGGTTGAACGCATAAGCCACTTCACTTTCAGCCTGCGTCGCCGGGATGACGCGAAATGTGGGCTCAACCAAATCCGCCAGCTTCACCTCGCGGCGTGAACGCATCAGCTTTCCAAGGGTCACATTGCCGACGGGATGCAAGCGTGGATCAACCAATACGACGTGATAAAACTGATCAGGCAAATCCGCTTCTTCAGCGCTGCGCAAGCGGTCAATCGCCTCGCCTACTGTCCAATGCTCGGGGGCCATTACCACTTCGCACTGCATCAAGCGACCCGCAGAATACTCCGGAAAGGCCAACGACTGCTCGACCATGACGCGGTCGCCATCTTCCAGAGCATCAAGAATTTGTTCCTGCTGCGCACCGCCCAAGTCTTCGACTAAGTCGACCACATCATCGCTGTCCAGATCGCGCACCGCATCGGCAAGCACGGTGGGCTTAAGAACGGCAATCACCTCTTCACGGATCGACTCGTCAAGTTCTGAAAGAATGTCGCCATCAAAGTCCCGATCAAACAGCCGGATCAGGCGCGAACGATCAAAAGCGTTGATCTGTTCCAAAAGGTCAGCGATGTCCGCGGCGTGCAGAGGCTCCATCAGCTTGGTCAGCTGTGCGCGATCCTCAATATCGACAGCATACAGAATGGCCGACACGTCTTTGCGCTCAAGCACATAGCCGGCGTCATCGCTCGGGGTGTCCATCACATCGTTGTCTTCTGACATGGGACCACTCCTTGGCTGCGTGACATTTGCGCGGACCATAGGGCGCAGCCAGCAGACTGACAATGGGGCACAAATTACCTTTGCACAGCTGCGCACACTCGCCCATACAGCAGCCATGACTGCACGTAATCTTCTCACTGGCCACGTACTGCAATTTTCTGGCAATCCATTCAGCACTCCGTGGCAGGACGCTGTAAGGATTGAGGAAAACAGTGCCGTCCTGACGGAAGGTGGGAAAATCATCGCCATCGGCGACGCAGCTTTCGCGCAAGCTGGGCCCAATGCCGTACGACATGACCATAAAGGCCGCCTGATCATACCCGGCTTTGTCGACGCGCATGCGCACTATCCGCAAACTGCGATAATTGCGTCTTGGGGGAAACGGCTGATCGACTGGTTGAATACCTATACATTCCCCGAAGAAATGCGGTTCCAAGACCCAGCCTACGCGCGCACGATCGCGGAACGTTACCTTGATCTGGTGCTGGATCACGGAACCACCAGCGTCGCCAGCTTTTGCACCATCCACCCGGCAAGTGTTGATGCCTTGTTCGAAGCCGCTCAGACGCGTGGCATGGCTGTGGCGGCTGGTAAAACTTGCATGGATCGCAATGCACCTGATGGCCTGCGCGATACAGCGCAAAGCGCTTATGACGACAGCAAAGCATTGCTAACGCAGTGGCATGGCACCGGGCGTGCCGTCTATGCAATCACCCCGCGCTTTTCGCCAACTTCAACCCCGGATCAATTGACTGCCCTTGGCGCACTTTGGGCAGAACACCCCGGCGCATTGATGCAAACTCATTTAAGCGAACAGATAGACGAGATCGCATGGGTGCGCGATCTGTACCCGGATTCGCGCGACTATCTGGACACCTATGAGAGCTTTGGGCTTCTTGGTGCGCGCGGTATTTTTGGACACGCCATCCACCTCACCCCGCGCGAGATCGCACGGCTGCGCGAAGTCGGCGCAGGCGTCGTGCATTGTCCGACATCCAACACGTTCATCGGCTCGGGCCTTTTTGATCTGATGGGACTGGCGCGCGCAGGCCAACCTGTTGGGTTGGCCACAGATACCGGCGGCGGGTCGTCCTTTTCTATGTTGCGCACAATGGCCGCAGCCTACGAGGTGGCGCAACTGCGCGGCGAGGCTGTGCACGCTGCGCAATTGTTGTGGTTGGCAACGGCAGGGTCGGCGGCCGTTTTGCATCGAGACACCGAGATCGGGTCTTTGGCGCCGGGCATGGCGGCGGATATCTGCGTTCTGGATTTGGCTTCAACCCCCGCGATTGCCCAGCGCAGCGCTGAGGCAGATCATATCTGGGACGCGGTATTCCCAACAGTCATGATGGGGGATGACCGTGCCATTGCTGAGGTTTGGGTGAACGGGCGCCGCCTGCGCGGGCGCGACACTTCGAGCGCCCGGCCTTAAACATGAATCACCAATACCCTGCCACGCTACACATTCTCGGGACATTGGCGAAACCTGGTGTTTTTAGTTTAAGCCCGGACGCTTAAATATTAACTTTCGGCTCCGCCCTTAGGATCAAGACCTAACAAGGGGCAGCCAAGACCATAACCCAGCGGTTGCCGGACACGCGCGCCAAACCCACTTGCTGCGCTTTGCGGTTTAGGATGTTCCTGCGATGCCCCGGTGACGCCATCCACGCCGCCATGACTGTTCCCAGATTTCTTTGACCCACTGCGATGTTTTCAGCAGCGAAACACCAGCGATACCCGCCACGATTCAAACGCTTGGCAATGTCGGACCCGTCCGACCCGGAATGTGCAAAAAAGTTGTTTCTTGCCATATCTTGCCCGTGTGCACGCGCGACGGCCTCAAGCCGCGTGTCGTAGGTCAAAGCGTTGCGCCTATTGTCCGCCCGCTCAGCGTTGATGGCGGCCAAGGCGGCGGGGTCAGCCTGCACCCCCTGCCCCAAGATCAAAAAAACAAAAGCAACCCAGCGCATCACATGCCCTCGCTTAGACCGCGCGCCAGCTCATTTTGCCGCGCAATGGCCGTGTCCAAATTAAACGTCACAACATGACCATCCCGCACGATCTGACGTCCTTCAACAAAAAGATCACGCACCGTTGTCGGACCGGCCAAAAGCAGCGCAGCCGGGTCCCAACTTCCCGCCGATGCCACGCCTGACACATCCCAAATCGCAATATCGCCGCGCGCACCGGCGGCAATTCGCCCACATTCTGGCCGCCCCAGCACATTTGCGCCGCCGCGTGTTGCGATCTCAAGCGCTTCCATCGCCGACATCGCATCCGCTCCAAACGCTACACGTTGCAACAACATCGCTTGTCGCGCCTCGGCAACCAGATTGCCTGCATCATTGTTGGCCGAACCGTCCACCCCCAAAGCCACGGGCACGCCTGCATCAAGCATCGCACGCACTGGCGCGATGCCCGATCCAAGGCGGCAATTCGAACAAGGACAATGCGCCACCCCTGTGCCAGTACGCGCAAACAGCGCGATCTCTGATGGATCTAACTTTACACAATGGGCGTGCCACACGTCAGGCCCAACCCAGCCAAGGCTTTCTGCATATTCGCCGGGGCGGCAACCGAACTGCGACAGGGAATAGGCAATGTCTTCGTCATTCTCGGCAAGATGCGTGTGCATCATGACCCCTTTGTCGCGTGCCAGAATGGCGGCATCCCGCATCAAATCGCGGCTGACGGAAAAGGGCGAACATGGCGCGACACCGACCCGGCACATGGATGCTGGGGAAGCATCGTGGAAGGTATCAATGACGCGGATGCAGTCCTTCAAGATTGCAGCCTCGTCTTCGACCAATGCGTCCGGGGGCAACCCGCCATCACTTACCCCGATGCTCATCCCGCCGCGCGTGGGTTGAAAGCGCACCCCCACCTCGCCTGCAGCAGCGATCGTGTCATCAAGGCGCGCGCCATTGGGAAACAGGTACAAGTGATCCGAGGTAAGCGTGCAGCCAGACAAGGCCAATTCTGCCAACCCGACTTGCGCCGAGACAAACATATGCTCCGCTCCAAACCGCGCCCAAATCGGATAAAGCGTTTGCAGCCAGCCAAACAGCAACGCATTCTGCGCAGCTGGCACGGCGCGGGTCAGGGTTTGGTAAAGATGATGGTGTGTATTCACGAGGCCCGGCGTCACCACACAGCCTGTCGCTTGCACGACCTCACCAGAAGACGTCTCGAGGCCCTGGCCTACATCGACGATAACCCCGTCGCGGATCAGAATATCCGCCCCCGCCAACACACGACGCGTATCATCCATCGTGATCAGATGATCGGCGCCCTGAACGAGAACTTCATTCATGGAAACGCCTTTAATAACTCAAGCGCTTCCTTGTGAATTTCTGCGTTTGCCGCCGCCACGACACGCCCACCATCATGGGCCGCGTTGCCTTGCCAATCAGTGACAACACCACCTGCTGCTTCGATCAACGCAATGGGGGCCTGAATGTCATAGCTGTTGAGCCCGGCTTCGATCACCAAATCCACTTGTCCCGCAGCCACCAACGCATAGGCGTAGCAATCCATACCATAGCGCACCAGCTGCACGTGCTTGGCGACGGCTTCAAACCCGGCACGTTCCGCAGCGCTGCCGACTTCGGGAAAAGTGGTGAACAGGATCGCCTTATCCAAAGCACGCGGAGCGCGGGTTGTGATCGTTTGGACACCTTGCGGCCCTGACAACGTCGCAACACCGTGCGCGCCGGTAAACCGTTCCCCTATATAAGGCTGGTCAATTATACCCAACACCGGGCCGTTCTCTGGTCCGACGGCAATCAAAACGCCCCATGTGGGCGTACCAGCCACAAAACCGCGCGTGCCGTCGATGGGATCCAGCACCCATGTTAGGCCAGTCGTACCGGGATGCGCCCCAAATTCTTCGCCCAAGATTGCATCATTGGGGCGCCGATCGGCCAAGACCGCACGCATCGCCTCTTCGGCAGCGCGGTCTGCGATTGTCACCGGGTCATAGCCCTCAGACAGCTTATTGTCGGCCATCAATCCATGCGCGCGAAAGTGAGGCAGGATCGCGGCGCGCGCGGCATCCGCCAACGCGTTCGCAACTTCGGTCAAATTGTGAATATCATAATCCATAGTGCGGGGCGTGCCAGACGTTCACATACAAAGCAAGAGCGCCGGGCACAGGCCCACAGTTTGGATCAAGTCAGACTGAGGTAAACCTGCCTATGCGACATCCGTTAGAACACGCGCCAGTTCGAACAGACGTCGGCGTTGATGTTCAGGGATCGCATAATAAGTCCGTATCAGGTCCATCGCTTCTTTGTCGCCCATCAGGTCCGGCGGCACGTCGCCACACGCTGTGTTCATCTGCGCCTCGTTCTGATTGATACCTTCAAAGAAATAAGACGGCGGAACGCCCATCGATTCACCGATGTCAAACAAACGGGATGCGCTGACTCGGTTGGCGCCGGTTTCGTATTTCTGAATCTGTTGGAACTTGATTCCGACAAGATCCGCCAATTTTTGCTGCGTCATTCCAATCAGCCAGCGTCTTTGGCGAATGCGTTTTCCGACATATGCGTCGACTTCATGTACCATAACTTGTTCCCAGTCTGCCTAGTTAATCTACGTGTTATTCTGCGCGGCCTGACCCCGCAAAGCGCGCCGAGGGGGGTTGAAGCTGGTGCGACACGCTCCAAGTTGTATTCACATTAGTTGACTTGCGGTAATTTTTCAACGAATACCCCCTGCCAATCTCCTTTATCTACCGCACAATTGCGGAAAACTCATCCCCGGAAAAAGGCAGAAACTTATTAACACTTTCAGAATGTTGGTCAGAAATCGAGTCTCCCTCAACACAACTTAATCGTGTTTGTGCGCGCATGATC
>CAZJAW010000004.1:12832-17615 GCA_964544035.1 uncultured Rhodobacterales bacterium | reverse complement strand
CTCTTTCTGGCGATGGGTCGGTCACGCGGCGCGCCTTTGGATCTGCAGAGATCGTGACGGTCCTGCCACCTGACACTTGGGACGGTTTTGGCGGTGATTGTGTGTACCGCTTACAATCCCATGTGATCCGCGCCATGCAAAAAGGTACACTTTTGGAAAACGAAGCGCAGGATTACTTAAGTGTGTTGGCAATCCGGGATGCCGTTTATGCATCGAATGAGGCTGGGCGCAAATTGGCGCTGGATACGCCTTGATGGGAGAGAGTTCGCAGAAAGATCGCGCGCTTTCGGCACTGCGGCAGTTGATCTTTTCCGGTGAGTTGATGCCCGGCTCGGATCATCTGGAAACTGAACTGGCGGCGCGGTTAGGCGTGTCGCGCACCCCTGTGCGCGAAGCGGCGCTGCAATTGCAGGCGCAAGGTTTGGTAGACGTCCGCCCGCGACGTGGCATCCGTGTGCTGCCCGTGTCCGCGCAAGACATGCGCGATATTTATGACATCCTGACCGAACTTGAAAGCTTGGCAGCCGCCCGCGCCGCAGAGGCCGATTATTCAAAAGCCGATCTGGCACAGCTGGCAAAGGCTATTCAGGACATGGATGCCGCATTGAAAGCAGACGATCTGCCGGCCTGGGCTGAAGCAGATGACCGATTTCACCGCGAATTGGTGCGGCTGGGGCGCAATGCGCGCCTTGGCATGATTGTATCCGTGATGCGGGATCAGGTGCGCCGTGCACGTGCTGCAACGCTGTTCATGCGGCCCAAACCTGTGCAATCGAATTCAGCACACCGCCACGTCTATCAGGCCATCGCGGAGCGTGATCCCGTACGCGCGCATGACATCCATCACGCACACCGCCGCGCTGCTTGCGAAATGTTGGTCGGCTTACTTGATGCGCATCACTTGAACAGGCTTTAAAGGTCGCCTGTGTGCAACGCTGTCAAATCCGCAGCGCCTTTGCGCAACGCCGGCAAATAGTCGATCAGCTCGTTCAATGTGCGACGTTGTAGCGGTGCGTGTGCCGACAGTGTTGCAAGCAACTTGCCCTGCCCGTCCAACACCGGCACCGCCACCGCCGTCATACCATCCATGAACTCTTCGTTGTCAGTGGAATAGCCGCGTTCGCGGATCAGATCGAGTTCGGCCTTGATCTTGTGCATATCTGTCAGGCTGGCATTTGTTGGCTTTTCAAGCGCGCGAGCAGATAGGATGGAACGCAGGATGTGTGGACGCAACGTCGACAGGTACATCTTGCCACTGGCGGTGCAATGAAACGGCACCTGCGTGCCAATCGGCAATTGGATACGCAAGGGCCATTCTGTTTCAACCCGGTCCAGATATGTCATCCCTTCCCGGTCGGGCGTGGCGAGGTTACAGGTCTCTTCCACTTGTTCGGCCACACCGCGCAAGATGGTCAGTCGCGCTGTGCGCAAGTGTTCGGAAGTCATCGTGTTGATTGCCAATGCCCGCAAGCGCGGCCCCGGACCGTAAGAGCGCCCATCAAGATCGCGTTGCAGGAAACCTTCGGCCTCGGCTGTTTGCAACAGACGATGCACCGTCGGTTTTGGCAAGCCCATTGTATCTGTCAGCTCCGCCGGTTTTACCGCCACACCACGCTTCACCACTTCTTCTATCAAAAACAGCAACCGCAGGTTGGTTGGCATTTGGTAGGATTTTTCGGTGCGATGATCGTCGGGCATGGCTTCATTTTTAAGTTGGTAACAGGGTAAGCGCCAGACCGGGCACCAAGGCAACAAGTATCCACACAGCGATGAGCGCTCCGAGATACATGGTCGAATAGCGCAACAATCGGAAATACGGAACACCTGTTACGCCAGATGCCACATAAAGGTTAAGCCCATAAGGCGGCGTAATGAAACCAATCGACGCCCCCACAAGGAAAACAACGGCAAAGTGAATAGGGTCAACGCCCACAGATGCCGCAATCGGGGCCAATATGGGTGCCATGATAATTGTCACCGGCAGGCTTTCCAAAATCATACCCGCCACGAACACCATCGCCATGGCTGTGAACAGTACGGGGTAATAGCCCCCCATTGACGTCACTAACCCACCGATGGTTTCCTGCGCACCGAGCAGCGACATGATTTGCTGCATCACCACAGACACCGCGATCAGCGGTGCAAGAATACCGGTGATTTGGGCAGACCGCACGATAATCGACGGGATATCGAACAGCTTGAACCCGTCCACAACGAACATGGAGCTGATCGGCTTTTCATCGATCGGAATGCCGGGTGCGTTGCCCATCAGCTTGTTCAGCGGATAGCTGATAACCCCTACAAGAATGCCAAAGCCAACGGTAACACCCGCGGCCTCGGTCGGGGAAAACTTGCCCGTGTAGATGCCCCACAACACAAGGCCAATGGCAAAAAATCCAAGCCATGCGCCGATGGCGGTTTTGACGATCCGCTCTATGTTAAGGTTGGTCAGGTAGCCCCATTTGTTCACCGTGCAGACGACAAAACAGACAAGCATCATTGCGACAACCATCAAGATACCCGGCACAATGCCCGCAAGAAACAACTGCCCCACTTCGAGGTTCATCAAAAACCCATAGACAATAAAGATGATCGAGGGCGGGATGATAATGCCCACCGTACCGCCCGCCGCAGCCGTCGCAGCCGAAAAGCGCTCGTCATAACCGCCCTTGACCATTTCCGGATGCAACATCGACCCAATCGTGGCCGTGGTGGCTGAGTTCGAGCCAGAAATCGCGGCAAAAAGCCCGCAAGCCCCGATAGATGCCATCGCAAGGCCACCGCGCAGCCAACCAAGGCAGGCATAGGCGTAGTCGGACAATCGCTTGGCGATGCCGGATCTGTTGATAAGGTCACCCGTCAGGATAAACAGCGGCATGGCCAGCAGCGCAAAGCCGTCTTTAAACACGTTCAGCATCTCGGCGCCGGTGTTGTCCAGTGTCAGGTCCAGCACAAAACTACAGCCCACCACCCAGTAAAAGATGACCAGCAAAACTGGCGTACCCATCATGAACAGAAAGGTCACAGCCAGTGAAATCAGTGTAATCCATGTTCCATCTGTCATCAGATGTCCCCCCCAATGACAGCTTGTTTAATCAGCGGTTGGCCTAATCTATAGTTCGCGAGGTCTTCGAACACGTTGCCGACGACGCGACCCGCGAGCAAGATGAAGCAGACTGGCATCGTCACAATGAACCACCACCGCATTACGTTGTCTGTGCCAAGCACAATGGCAAAGTTGTCGTAGGTGTTCACCGTCACGCGCGCAGTCGTGGTAACGACAATCACGGCAAAAATCATCCACAATAGGTTGTCCAGCATTAGGAACGTGATTTGTCCCTTGGGCGACAATTTGGAGCGAAATTCTGTAAAGCTCAGGTGCGTACGCAATTTGACGTTAAAGGAACATCCATACCACGCCATAATCATGAACAAGAGCGGCGGGATCGTCGTCGACCATGGGACCTGATTAGAAAAGACAAAGCGTTGGATCACACCGACAAAGATAATCGTCGCCATGATGAAATAGGTATAGACTACAATCGAGCGTTCCAGATTGCGATCAATCCACGGCACCGCCTTATACAGATAGTGCACCAAAAAAGCGCCGATGATGGTCAAAGGGCCAAAAACATACCACGCGCCCGATGACCTGTAGGCCTGCACCACTTTAAAATTAATGTCGCCACTCAATGTCGCCGTGACAATCGTCGACATGTCCGTCCAGATTGACATCTTGCGCCCCCTCCCATTTGATTTTTGTCGTGCCAAGTATGACGCGTTTCGCGTTCCTTCTGACAAAAAAAGCCGACCCCGCAGAACAGAGGGCCGGCTTTGGTCGTTTAATGCTTGGTTACGCTTTCCACCAGCGACGTGGCTCGACGTTTTCAGGCAATGTATCGACGGGAATCGTACGCACTTCGTCGTAGATCTCTTGATAGGTGTCTGCGCCACCCTGCCAGCCGTTGATGCGCTCGCGCCATTGTTCCCACAACTGTGGTTGGAATTCAGGCGAACACATTTCTTCGGCCTTTTTCATTTCGGCGTCGGACAGGAAGGCGTTGCGCACGCCGTGCTCGGCAAAGATCGTGCCGGGCAGCTGTGGGTCGGACTGGCCAACAGTTTTGACAAGTGCGGCCTCGTTGGCGGCCTGCACGTGTGTTTGCGCCCAGTAGGACGATTCCATCACAGCGTCTTGCAGCTCGCCGCTTAGGCCATCGAACACACCTGCGTTCATGGCAGTGTGCTCTGTGCCGCAGAAGAAGTTCAGGTGAACCGACTGGGACACAACAGGCGACATGTTGGCATAGGCCACGGCCGAGGCCCATGTTTCTGCACCATCGATCAGGCCCTGCTTCAGACCATCAAGAGTTTCTTCCCATGCAACTGGAACAGGGTTCAGGTTCAAAGCTGTCATCGCGATGCGACCCAGCTGTGTGCCCGTGACGCGGTTCTTGGTGCCGGCCAGTTGCTCAACAGATGTGACCGTTGGCTTGTCGTCCCATGCCAGACCCAGCTGGATGCCGCGCAGTTCGGCGTGGCTGAACAGGAATTTCAAACCGTGGCGACGTTCGTAGGGTTCACGCAACAAAGCCTGCGACGCTGGCGAATACAAGAAATGGTACTGATCCGCACGGTTACGGAACATATACGCATAGTCCAATACGTTCAGGTATGGCGCACCCCCTGCAGAGTTCTGGGTGGAGGCCGCGTAAATATCAACGATACCCTGTTGGCATTTTTCAACACAGGACACCTGACCACAAATCTGGTTGTCACCGAT
>CAZJAW010000004.1:0-12732 GCA_964544035.1 uncultured Rhodobacterales bacterium | reverse complement strand
TTTGGAAGCCGATTATATCATTGTGGGCGCCGGTTCGGCGGGCTGCGTGCTGGCCAATCGGCTGAGCGCAGACCCGACTATAAAGGTTGTGCTGCTTGAGGCAGGTGGGCGTGACTGGAATCCTTGGATTCACATCCCGGTTGGCTATTTCAAAACCATCCACAATCCAAAGGTAGATTGGTGCTACAAAACTGAACCCGATCCCGGTCTGAATGGACGCGTCATCGACTGGCCGCGCGGCAAAGTGCTGGGGGGATCGTCTTCTCTGAATGGTTTGCTTTACGTGCGCGGACAGCCGCAGGATTACAACCGCTGGGCACAGATGGGCAATCGCGGCTGGGCATGGGACGATGTGCTGCCGTTGTTCAAACGCAGCGAACAGAACGAGCGTGGCGCGGATGAATTTCATGGCGGTCAAGGCAATCTGTCTGTGTCAGATATGCGCATTCAGCGTCCCATCACGGACGCTTGGGTGGCCGCAGCGCAAACGGCGGGTTACAAGTTCAACCCCGACTACAACGGACAAGACCAAGAAGGCGTTGGTTTTTTCCAATTGACCGCCCGCAATGGGCGACGCTGTTCCGCAGCCGTCGCGTTCCTGAACCCGGCGCGAAGCCGCCCAAACCTGCACATCATCACCCACGCGCAAGTCGAGCGTGTGAACATCACCGAAAAACGCGCAACTGGCGTCAGCTACCACGACAAAAACGGTACGCAGCACACAATCGCGGCGCGGCGCGAAGTGATCTTGTCCGGTGGCTCTATCAATTCACCGCAGTTGCTTATGTTGTCTGGGATTGGTGAGGCCGCGCAACTTGCGGAACACGGTATCGAGGTGATCACGGATCTGCCCGGAGTTGGCAAAAACCTGCAAGATCATTTGCAAGCGCGCTTGGTCTACAAATGCAAAGAACCAACACTGAATGACGAAGTTTCAAGCCTGATCGGGCAAGCACGCATCGGGCTGAAATACCTGCTGACAAGGTCGGGTCCTATGGCGATGGCCGCCAGCCTCGCCACCGGGTTTATGAAAACCCGCCCTGATCTTGAAACACCTGACATCCAGTTTCACGTTCAGCCGCTGTCGGCCGAAACCCCCGGCAGAGGGGCTGATCACTTTTCCGCCTTCACTATGTCTGTGTGTCAACTGCGGCCAGAATCCAAAGGAGAAATTCGTTTGGCCAGTGCTGATGGGCGCACTTACCCAAAAATCATCCCGAACTACCTTAGCACCGAAACCGATTGTCGCACGATTGTTGAGGGCGTCAACATCGCGCGCCGCATCGCGCGCCACGCACCTTTGGCAAACATGATTTCACGCGAGTATCGCCCGGATGCTGACATGCCAATGGACGACTACGAAACAACACTGGACTGGACACGCAACAACACGGCCTCGATCTACCACCCCACGGGCACCTGCAAGATGGGGCACGACAAGATGGCTGTTGTGGATGATCAATTGCGCGTTCATAGCATCGCTGGTCTGCGCGTTGCCGACTGTTCGATTATGCCTGAAATCGTCAGCGGTAACACAAACGCGCCCGCGATTATGATCGGAGAGAAGGCTGCAGACCTAATCCTGAAGTCGAGGTAAAATGACACGCCGCAATTGAGTATTTTTTGAACAATGAAGCAAAAGCCGCCGCATCTTCATTGTTCCAAAAGTACTCAAAATCCAACGTTCATTCATCCCAAGCCACATCAAACTTGGTGACGACAGCCTGCACTTGCGTCTCTGTCAACGCTTGCGGCGACATCCCTCGGGTCATCAAGGCCAGTCGTGCAGTATCTTCGAGTTCTTCAATCGCGTTGCACGCCGCCTCTACGTCCTTGCCCGCGACGACAGGGCCGTGATTGGCCAACATGACGGCCGACCGCTTACCCGCAAGACCACGCACCGCCTGACCCATTGCCGGGTCACCCGGCAAAAAGAAGGGAAGCAGTGTGACCTTGCCCAGTTTCATAATACCATAAGGGGTGAGCGGTGGCAGGAAGTTGTCCGCATCCTCGCAAGCCAGCAGCGACAGAGCGACTGAGTGGCAAGAATGTAGATGCACCACCGCACCCGCCGTGCTGTGCGTGTCGTAAAACGCTGTATGCAAAGGCATTTCTTTGGTCGGAGCATCGCCACTGACATGCACACCTTGCGCGTCAAAGCGGCTCAGTCGCGCGGGGTCAAGGCGGCCAAAACTGCTCCCCGTGGGGGAAACGAGTAGCCCGCCGTCGTCCGTTCGGGCCGAGATATTTCCCGTGCTGCCGTGTGTCAGTCCCCTGTCAAACATGGACTTTGCAAGCAGGCAGATGTGTTCGCGCAACGCGGTTTCAATGCTCATGACCCAGCCAATACACGAGCCGCTTTTTCAAAGAAATCCTCAGTCCCAAAATTTCCGGATTTTAACGCCACCACCAAATCGGGCGCGGCGCGCAAGGCAGGCACGCCCGGATCAATTTCGGGACCAATATCAAGAGTGTTTAAACCTAATCCTTCGATCACAGCGCCTGAGGTCTCACCTCCTGCGGTGATGATTTGCGTGGCACCTCCGGCACGCAGTGCACGTGCCACAGCAGCAAAGAATGCTTCAATCGCGTCCGAAGAACGTTCGCGCCCGTATGTATCTTGCACCCGGCGCACATCATCTGGGTCAGCCGAACTGTAGGCCAGCGGAATTCCGTCCTGTTCCAGCAGCCACGCCGCCACAGTCTTTGCGTCGGTGCGTCCTTCGATCACATCTGCGGCTACGATTTCATGAGCTGGGTGCTGCGCGGCATGATACGCAACCTGGGCGCGGGTCGCGGTTGAACAAGAGCCGGACAATGCGACTGCCTTTCCGCTTTGACCCGTCCAAGCCACTGATCCCGGAGTAGAACCAAAGTTCGCGGGCAACCCCAGCGCCACGCCTGACCCACCCGTAATCAGTGGCAAATCTTTGGCCGCCGACCCGATGGTGCGCAAATCAGCATCGCGGATGGCATCAACGACAATCAGGCGATGACCCGCGTTGTGTTGCGCCGCGAGCGCTGTTTGGACGGCCTCGACCCCATCAAAAACCGCACCTGCAGCGACATGGCCAACCGAATGACGCGTCTGTGCAGCCAAGCAACGGCGCAGATCAGGGTCTGTCATCGGTGTCAGTGGATGGTTTTGCATGCCGCTCTCGCTGAGCAGCGTATCATTTACAAACAAATGCCCCTGAAAAACAGAGCGGCCCGTGCCGGGAAAGGCAGGGCAAACAATAACCTTGTGTGCATCCAACGCTTCGGCCAACGCATCCGCGACGGGACCGATATTGCCTTGCTCTGTGCTGTCAAACGTCGAACAGTATTTGAAGAAAAACTGTGTGCACCCTTGCGCCTTCAACCAGTCCAGCGCTTTGAGTGACAAGGCCACGGCGCCCTCTGCCGGGATCGAACGGGATTTTAGTGCGACCACGCCGGCCTCAACAGATGCGTCAGCCGGGCCATCTGGCACACCCGTATATTGCGTCGTGCGCATGCCGCCTTTGGCCAGCGTATTGGCCAGATCGCTTGACCCGGTGAAATCGTCACCGATGCATCCCAGTTTCATCTTGTTGCTTTCGCCGTTTTTGCCTTGTCGGGTAGAAAACACAGGGGGTGCCTTAGGCGCAAGGTGTGCACCGCCTAATCGGCAGATTTCGTCATTTTACAACAGCGCACGCGGTGCCGCGATCTCGATCCCACTCAATCGCAGCAAATCCCATGCCAGCACCAAGTTCGAAGACAAAACCGGGATACCCAATTGGTCTTGTAGACCTGCGATGACATCCAACGTGCGCAAATTGGTGCACGACAAGAACACTGCCTGCACATCCGCGCCCGCCATCATGTCGACGGTCGCAGCGATGATCGAACCGTTGTCTATCTGTGCAACCGCGGCCTCGTTTCCTTCATCGAAGCTGGCAAAAACAGGGGTTTGGACCCCCGCGGCGTCCAGCGCGCTGCGTAACCGGTCCGAGACCGAGGCCACATAGGGCGACAGCATCGCGATACGATTAACAGACAAGGCTTGGCAGGCCGCGATCAAGGCGGAAACCGGTTCACTGATGGCGCCCGTATCGGTACCTGCACATATGCGTTCTGCGATTTTTTGCACCCCGATTTGCGCGGTTCCGGATGTACATCCATATCCCACCGCGTCGAACCTATGCCCCACCGGGAAAAGGGATGCAGCGTCGCTAAGCGCGCCTTCCATCTGCGCCAGACTGTCCAGTGTCACATCCAACCCCGAAGGCACGCGCGACACCAAAAGGCTGACATCGTGGGGCAGAAGACGGCGAAAGTCATCTTCGATCGTGCGATCCGCTTGCAGCGTGATCAAGCCAAGTTTGGGACGGTTGTCATCAACGATTGTATAACTGGTCATGGTCAGATCACCGGAAGTTTGCGCGGCGCGGGTGTCGACAGGTAGCGCGCGCCAGTTTCGGTGATGACGATGTTTTCTTCGTGCACCAGCGTCGCACCACTGGGCAGCGTCAACCCCGGTTCCAGGGTGAGCACCATACCCGGCGCAAGCACTGTGTGATCATCCGGGATCAGCGACGGCCATTCCGTCAGTTGCATCCCCAGCCCGTGCCCGTAGCGCCCCGCATCCGATCCCCCAGCTCCGTCTGTCAACACTGCGTCCATCGCGTGAAACAAGTCCGCTGCCGTGGCGCCAGGACGGGCCCCGGCAAAACCAGCATCTGAGGCTTCGATCAAGCGCACATAGGCGGATGCAATGGTCGCACTGGGGCTGCCAATGGACCAGTTGCGATCAAAGTCGCTGAAATACCCATCACGCACCACGCCTGTATCCAGCATCAGGACGTCCCCAATCGCGAGAGGTGTGTCCGTGGCGGGAGCGATGATGTCGCCATATCCCCCCGGCCCTGCGCCACCTGCAACGTAAGAAACCCAATCGGCGCCCTCCTCAAGGCAAAGGCCCTGAAAACGGCGGAACACGTCTGACATCGGCACGCCTGCGGCAGCGATCTCAGGCACGCGCACAAAGGCTGCATCTGCCACAGCACACGCGGCAGCGATCTTATCGATTTCAGCTGTGGATTTGATGATACGAAGCGTCCGAATGATATCTGCATCACCTTCAAATGTGCGCGTGGGCAAAGCGCGCCGCAACCCGTGCCAGCTGTCCAGCGGTAGTCGCAAGTGCGACTCAAGGCCAGAAGGAACCCCGATGCGGCCCTTGTCTGGCGCGACTTCGGCCAGCGTGCCCGCCAGAAGGGAAATGCCGTCATCGTCATAATCCGGGCTGCGCCATGTGCGAATGTCGCTCACCCAAGTGGTGCGCATAAGCGGTGCCCCAATGGACGGAATGACCGCGATGGGATCACCCGTCGCCGGGATCACGACAAACCAAGGCCGCGTCGGGCTTTCCCAAAAACGTGTCAGGAAGCCGGTAAAATAACGCACTTCAGGCTCTGTCGTGAGCAGCAAAGCATCAAGCCCTGCTTTGTCCATAAGAGACTGAGCGCGCGCGACGCGCGCTTGGAATTCAATGGCCGAAAAGCCGTTCATTCTTCGCCCGTTTCGGAAAGAATGATCAAAACACGCGATGCCGCGTCAAGGCCCAGCGCTTCTTGTTTTGCCGCCAGAAGTCCGGCTAATCCTGCTGCCCCCGAGGGCGTACTTTCAAAGCCATGTTCTGCACTAAGCGCCGCACCCGCCGCGCCCTCACCTTCGCTAATTGTCATGAAGTCATCTGCGTCCCGCGCAAGTCCCTTGAGCGCGATAAACGACGGTACTTTGCAATCAAGTCGCCCCATCTCAGAAGCGGGGCCCGTGGTTTCCGTTGGCCCGCCGGCCTCAATGGAGGCGATCAGGCAAGGTGCTACGTCAGGTTCGACAACGACAATGCGCGTCGCCGCGCCCCACGTGGCGCGGGCAAGGGCGGCGCAAGCTCCGGCAAGACCGCCGACCCCGGCTTGCAAGAACAGATGCGTTGGGGGGGTGTCGACCTGATCAAACACCTCAGCCATAAGGGCAAGGTACCCCTCCATCAGTACATGAGGCCGGGTTGTGTATCCGGCCCAAGAACTATCAGACAAAAGAACTGCGCCAGTGTCTTGCGCTGCCTGCACTGCGGCCTGCATGCTTGCCTCGTAGTTGGCACCTGCACGCACGACTTTGGCCCCTTGTTCGCGCAGGCGGGCGGCAAAAACCTCTGGTACTGTGTCAGACAGATAAATCACTGCCTGCGCGCCAAAGGCGGCGGCCCCTGCGGCCACTGAAAGTCCGTGATTGCCAGCACTGGCCGTAATATACGTTTGTCCACGCGCTTCGTTCTTTGCAGCATCACGGGCGATGACATAGGCGGCCCCCAGCGCTTTGAAACTGCCTAACCCCATACGCGTGCGTTCATCCTTGATCAGCACTTGGGCGACGTTGCAAGCACTGGCCAACGTCGGTGCAGACTTAAGCGGCGTAACCCCGGCATGTGGGCAGCGCGCCAGCAACGTGCGAGGCGCTTCTGCATCAATGCTGGGAAAAGGAACATCGTTCAGGTCTGAATGCCTCAGACCATTTCCGCGAAACGGGTTCGAAATCACGCGCATCGGTTAGACCCCGCGCACAAAGACACAAGACTGCGGTTTTCGGCGCGAGAGGCTACGCACTTGTGGTATAGTGAAAGATGTCATGCGTGGCATTCCTTTGTAGGTTAGTGCAAAGCCACAATGCGCAGGACTAGGGTGTGGCACAAGCACGCGTTCACGCAGCATCGAGGGGGCAACCTTCGATGGTGATGCGATGCATGTAACGACGATGTCCGTGATAGTCGTTGATTGCTTTATGCCATGTGGCGCGGTTGTCCCACATGGTGACATCGCCGTTCTGCCAGCGTACGCGGCACTGGAATTCAGGTTTTTGGCAATGGGTGTACAACATGCCAAGGATCGCATCAGATTCCGCGCGCGATAGCCCTTCGATCTGCGTCGTAAATTGCGGGTTCACATACAGACCTTTGCGCCCCGACAGCGGGTGTTTGATCACGACAGGGTGCAGCGCGTCCTGTGTCGCTTTGTCGGCATTCCCAATGCGGCCAGATTTGGAGGTCTCGGTTTCTGACTGACTTGCACCGAACACATGGCGTGAAGAATGCCATGCATAAAGCCCCTCAAGCATTGCTTTGAACCGGTCCGACAGCGTGTCATAGGCTGCACCCATCGAACAAAACACCGTATCGCCCCCATAGGGTGGCGTTTCAATCGCGTGCAGGATCGACCCAAGTGCAGGTGCCTGATCATAGGCATGATCGGTGTGCCATTGCTCGCCGATCGCGCCAGTCTGATCCGCTTCTTTCAAGACAATCGCAATTTCGGGATGCGTGTCGAGAGCCGCAAAAAAGCGGTTTACGTTGATGTCACCCCAGCGCCGACCAAACCGCAACAGATCGTCCGGATCAAGCGTCTGCGCGCGGATGGTGATGACCGAGTGCGTGATGAACGCCGCCTTGATCGCTGCAAACTGACTGTTGTCCCTCAGATCAGCCCCAAAAATTTCCGCGCCTAACCCGCCTGTCAGCGGCACAATTTCCATCTAAACCTCCATATGTTGATCAGGGCCAGAAGCGACCCGGAAAACCATTGCCCAAGCGCGACATGCGATCAAGCGCGCATCCTCATGTTCCTCAACGGCATGTCCACCCTAGCCTTGCGAGCAGCCATGCACGACTATAGGTTCACTGAAACCTTGTTCACCCATCAAAAGGGCGCGCCATGTCTTACACGCCAGCCATCACCGGAACCGGGGTGTTCACGCCCGAACAATCGATTTCTAACGCAGAATTGGTTGTTGCCTTCAACGCTTACGCCGACGCCTTCAACGCCGAGCATTCGGACGCCATCGCAACAGGTGAGGTCGAAGCCAAAGCGCATTCGTCCGAGGAGTTCATCTACAAAGCATCCGGTATCGAGAGGCGCTATGTGATGGACAAATCCGGCGTGCTTGATCCGGCTGTGATGCATCCCTTGCTGCGCCAACGCAGCGACGATGAACCGTCGATCATGGCAGAAATGGCTGTTGATGCGGCCAAGACTGCATTACAGGGCGCAGGAAAGACAGCGGCAGACGTCGGTGCCGTAATTTGTGCGGCATCAAACCACGAACGCGCATACCCGGCGGTAGCTATCGAAATTCAGGACATTTTGGGCGTGCAGGGCTTTGCCTTTGACATGAACGTGGCGTGTTCGTCCGCCACCTTCGGCATTCAAGCGGCCGCCGACATGGTGCGCTCTGGCTCAATTTCGTCGGCGCTGGTTGTGAACCCCGAGATTTGCTCGGCTCATCTGGAATGGCGCGACCGGGATTGCCATTTTATCTTTGGAGACGTCGCCACCGCCGTGTTGATCGAACGGGTCGAAGACGCCAAGGGCCCGTATTTCGAAATCAAGTCCACACGATGCGCCACCGAGTTTTCCAACAACATCCGCAACAATAACGGCTACTTGCGCCGCTCACGCCCGGATGGTGTCAAAGATCGGCGTGACATGCAGTTCATGCAAAATGGGCGCAAAGTCTTTAAGGAAGTGCTGCCTATGGTCAGCCAACATGTCGCGAGCCACATGGACGACGAAGGGATCACGGCAGATCAGCTCAAACGACTTTGGCTGCACCAAGCCAACAAGTCCATGAACGACTTTATCGGGAAAAAGGTGCTTGGTCGGGATCCTTTGCCAGGCGAGCAACCCAACATCTTGCAAGATTATGCCAATACGTCTTCGGCGGGGTCGATTATCGCCTTTTCGCAAAATTCAGATGACCTGATCGCCGGTGATCTTGGCGTTATCTGCTCTTTCGGGGCAGGTTATTCTGTGGGTTCAGTGATCGTAGAGCGCCGCGGCTGAAGCGGCGCATTCTGTTCGGGCTGATCTTCGTTTAACGCATCAAAACCAGCGGCGACCCCGCGCAATCGCTCCATCCGAGCGGCATAGGTTTCCTCTGCCAAAGGTGCGGCATCCAACATGCCCGTGATCTGCTCATAGGTCGTATCAAACAATTCGCGCCCGCGCCGCCAGTCCATGAAACTCATGCCGCGCAACACCGAAATGTTCAGCAAGACATCCTCGCCGACATTGATCTGGCGCACCAATTTGCGCGCATTGACCACCATAGCGCGCGCCAGCACGGTAAAGGCGGTTGGATGCTTTGGCACCCCCTGTTTGGGCTTAACGGCAAGCCCGGTTAGTGCCTTTAAGCGACCGGGAAAATCTTCGTAGCGCGCCTTGAGCATCCATGGCTTGCCGGGCAAAAAATTCAGCACCACGTTGGACCCCGCCTTGAGGTCGCGCATCACTTCGATTGGGACGTTGTCGATCAATCCACCATCAATCAGCACTTCGCCATTGTCATGCAGGAAGGGTGGGAACACACCGGGAATGGCAGTGGAGGCGCAAATCGCCTGCCACAAAGGTCCTCTACGGATCACGCTGACATCATTGTGGGTCAGGCTGGTGGCGATGGCAAAAAAGTTGATGGGCAAGTCTTCGACGTTGAAGCCCGCGTAATGTTTGCGCAGCGCTTCATCGCGCGTTCGGTGATCCAGCAACGAGAAGCGCGGCACAGTAAGGCGCGACATTGCCTTTGAGCGCAGGAAAATGTCCTCGCACTGATCCATGACTGCGTCAGGGTCGTACCCCAGCGCCAAAGCACCCGCCATCGCCGCACCTACGCTGGTGCCTCCGACAAAGTCGAACACATATCCTTCTGCCGCCAGCGCCTTGATCACGGCCAGATGGGCCGTGCCATAAGATCCGCCGCCACACAACACCAACCCAATCGCCTCGCCACGCACAAAACGAGCGATACGGGCAAAATCGGCTTCGGAATCGAGCGCAAGATGATGGTGCAGCCGGACGTGGCGACCTTCAAGCCAGTGGCGCGTATCGTTGGTGCTGTCCTCGGTCTTTGGTCGGTGCAAAATCACGTGCAGGTGCGTGGGCAATGTCGCATCAAAGATGGCGCGCTCTAGGTCCGTAGGCGCATCTTGTGGCGTAAACTGTTCCCTTTTCGGGGCCACGATCATGATGGTGTCGCTGTTGTTAGCTGTCACCTTTTGCCAAGCTGGATGTGCCAACGGATCGCTGCAGATTAGCAGTATATTGCCGTGCTCGCTTTCCTGCGTTTCCAGCCATTGCGCCAATGCACGCGGCTGTTCCCGCGTTTCTGCGTCACAATCGTTTGCCTCAAAGACTGTCCAGTTCGGCACATCCGCAAATGCCGCGCGAATGCCTGCAACAAAGAGCGGATCAATCACGGCATCCGAACCGCCAGGAAACATTGCACACACACGACCCGCGACGGGGCGTAGCTGTGGTGTGCCAGCAACCGTTCGAGCAAGACGGCGCGACACAGCTGCCAAAATTCCGTTTGCCAAGGCAGGCGTATGAGCAGCCAAGGCGTTATAGGCCGCTCGACTTAGGCTCAGTACTGCGCTGTCACGTGCAGCGGCCACTGTCGCCGTTCGTGTTCCACCAGCAAAAAATGCGAGCTCTCCGACAGGTTCCCCTTTGGCGATTTCCGCAATGGCTCGCCCGCCAAGCAAGACCGTTAGACGCCCCCGCAACACAATGTACAAAGTGTCTGCGGCCTCACCTTCTTTGATCAGAACCGTCCCTCGGCTTAAGGTCTGGTGTTCTGCGGTGTTGGCGATGCGTTCCAGAATTTCCGATGAAAGATCGCCGAGCCCGTCAATATCGCGCAGAAGGCCAATCAACTCGGCGTTGTTCGTCTCTTCGTTCACCTACCATCCCCCGTACTCTGGGTAGAATGCACCGCTAAAAGGGCATCAATCAAGATGCTTTGACGTTGCGTTATCGCCTTTGAGTTATTGATCAAAGCGCATGGATGGTACGCCCAACGGGCACGACTTTGTTCAACTTCGCAAAGGTGATCCTGCACCAGCAACCTCAGCCATCTTTGGTCGAGACGCGTTTGTGCACGTCCTCGACACTTTCAACCCGTTCGGAATAGCGATCCACCAAATAGCCTGAACGCCCGCGCACCATCCAGGTGAACTTGACCAGTTCTTCCATGACATCCACCACGCGGGCATAAAACGGCCCCGCGGGCAGACGCCCACCTTGAAACTCAAGCCATGCTTTGGCGATGCTGGACTGGTTGGGGATTGTAACCATGCGCATCCAGCGGCCGAGAATACGCATTTGGTTCACGGCGTTGAAACTTTGCGAACCACCCGACACCTGCATGACGGCCAACGTCTTCCCTTGGGTGGGGCGGATACCACCTTGCAGTGACAAGGGAAGCCAGTCGATCTGCATCTTCATCAAACCAGTCATGGCGCCATGTCGTTCCGGCGAAGACCAAACCATCCCTTCGCACCAGACTGCGAGGTCGCGCAATTCAATCACTTTGGGGTGGGTCTCGTCTGCGCCGTCAACAATCGGCAACCCTGCGGGGTCAAACATCCGCGTCTCGCACCCTAAAGCCCGCAAGATGCGCGCGGCTTCTTCGGCGGCACGGCGCGAATAACTTTCGCTGCGCAACGAACCATATAACAGCAGAATGCGCGGGGGATGACCCGGATCACCGGGGGCACGCAGCTGATCAACATCAATGTCAGACAATGCAGCGCGCGCAAGGGCTGGCAGGTCCTCTTCCACGCTATGCGTGTCAGCCACTTTCATCTTCCAGGTGCAGCTTCATATCGATTAGCACTTGTTGCAGCATCGTCGTTTCTCTGAGCAACCGCTTGGCTTCATTGACAGTGATGATACCGTCTTCGATGGACTGCTGATATTCGCTCATCAACATTGCAAAGCGCTGACTCAAAGCGATCACATCACTGTTCACCCCTCCGGGACGTTCGGCATTGGGGCGACGATCATCATGGGTAAGGGAAATGCCCTGCAATTCCGCGAGCGCACTTGTCACGTGAGGGTATTTTGCTTCCTTTTCGAGCGCGACAACTGCGTCGACCGGTATGAAACGGTCCGCGTGCTCAGAATTATCTGAATAATATCGCCCAAGCGTCGCTTTCGATTTTCCGGTCAACACACAAGCCGGCTCAATCCCGACGTCCTTAACCAGCGCTTCCGTGTGTTTTTTCAAATAGCTGCCAAAACCGGCCATGCTGCGTTTTCCTTGTCCCCAAAAGTTCCACTGCAACCCCAAGTGTGGGGAAACCGTAGGTTCTTTTCCCATTATTTGCGCCAGAAGGAAATGTCATTTGTAGTTCATCCCTTCGGTTTTGGGAATTAACGAGTATCCAGCGCCCCCCGACGTTGGAAAAGGGTGGGATCTGTACGGTATGCTGTCTCTTTGGGGGGTGATGGACCAGTGCTAGCTGGGAAAAAATACGGGCGGATACGTGAATGTTAGAGATTTCGTTGGTTGGTATATTCCCCAGAAAGGTCAAGTTTCCTTTTTTTACCGACCGACATGTTACGAGTACCTTAGCACGGTTCGGTGGTTTGCAAAGCGCATCTAAAGCGCCACAAGTCACCGAACCCACACTATAGGCGTTTCAAGACGCCCCCCAAGTGGGCGTTTCGAGAATGCGCATAGCGGCGTGAGGGGTCTTGCCCCTCGCGTTGACGCGTTCTAAGCACGCATCCCATGGCAAAACTCTATTTCCATTATTCCACGATGAATGCGGGCAAATCGACCGTTTTGCTGCAAGCAGCACACAATTACCGTGAACGCGGAATGGAGCCCTACCTTCTAACTGCGCAAATGGACCATCGCGCAGGTGCAGGA
>CAZJAW010000003.1:0-18303 GCA_964544035.1 uncultured Rhodobacterales bacterium | reverse complement strand
GAAAGCTTGCGCAGCGCGTAATTGACGGTGTGGGTGTCGTCGATATTGAGCAGAAAGCAGATGTCGCTCAGGCGTTTGTCCCGGCCGCGATGGTTGACGTTATGAAGGACGAGGATTTCCAGTGGGCTCATATCTGTGTGTCCTGCGGCCGCCATGCATTTGACCATCCAACGCGAGAACGCGTTGAAGGCGATGATAAGGCCAAACTCGAATTCCGATGCTTCCCATCCCTCCCCATCTGCCAGATGACGAGAGGATACGATTTTCCGTTTTGCCGTTTTTTTCATGCGTTTTACTAGCAAATTACCAATGTATCGACAACAATATGTGAAGATCTTTATGCAACTGCAATATAAAATAGCTCAAATTTGGCTTACACTATAAATAAATTCATTGCAGCATCAATCAGGTCGCGAATGTACGGTTTGCGGCAAGTCACAGTCATTCGTGCTTCCTACAGAAACTTACGCTTTGGGCTCGAACCGGACTTGCGGCGGTGCAGCAAGCGTTTCATGCTCATCGATGACGGCTGTGCGGGACAAAACGGACCTAAGCGGTTCGTTTAGTTGAATGAGCGTTTTGGTCGTTCACGCACAAATTTCCAAACAGAAAACAGAATGCAACACACACCAGCCAAAACAAATGGAGCCACCGACTTTAGGTCTGTCACGAGGCAGCAAGCATTGTAATTATTGAAGAATTCGTCGTTCCATTCCTCATAACCACCATAGGTGAACGTATAACCCTTGGCGATTTGAACAATCAGCCAGCTTGCAAGCAAGAGCACAATACCCAGTGCGAGAGAGAACCACTTCATATTTCAACTATATTGCTGCTTGGCAGCATTGGTCAACTTGGGCTCGAAACAGACCTTCGAGCCCAAGCTGCAATCACGCGGCCAACCCGCGCCCTTTAAGCAATGCCTCGACCCCCGGCAAACGCCCGCGAAACGCTTTATATAACTCGCCCGCATCCACAGACCCGCCGGTGCTCAAAATGTGCGCTTCCAGCGCCTTGGCCTGATCAAGGTCAAATGGTCCGCCTGCCTCTTCAAAGGCGGCAAAAGCATCTGCATCCATCACTTCGGACCACATGTAACTATAATACCCCGACGAATATCCATCACCTGCAAACACATGGGCAAAATGCGGCGTGGCGTGGCGCATCGAGATCGCAGAAGGCATGCCCATCTCATCCAACACCTCAGCCTGTTTTGCCATCGGATCCGCAGGTGCCGCCCCGTCGTGAAACGCCAGATCAACCATGGCAGAGGCGACGTATTCGACCGTTTGAAACCCCATATCATAGGTCGCAGCCGCCAATACATTGTCCAACAACGATTGCGGCATCGCAGCCCCGGTTTCGGCATGCACTGCAAATTCGCGCAGCACTTCGGGCACCTCTAACCAATGCTCATACAGCTGGCTGGGCAGTTCCACAAAATCGCGCGCCACAGACGTCCCGCTGATGCTTTCATAGGTGACATTCGACAACATCTGATGCAGCGCATGGCCAAATTCGTGGAACAAGGTGCGCGCATCATCGTAGCTCAAGAGCGCCGGATCACCTTTGGCAAAGTTGCACACATTGATGACAACAGGCGACTGCACTTCAGGATATTTGGCCTGAGACCGCATAGCTGAACACCACGCGCCCGCACGTTTAGATCCACGTGCAAAATAGTCGCCGATAAATACGGCCACATGTGCCCCTTGACGCGTCACCTCCCAAGCACGGCAATCCGCGTGATAAAGTGGAACGTCCAAAGGTTTGAACTCCAGCCCGAACAGCCTTCGTGCGCAGGAAAACGACGCCTCGATCATGCGCTCCAACTGGAAATAAGGCTTCACTTCCGCCTCATCCAAATCATGCAGCTCTTTGCGCCGGCGTTCGGAATAGAATCGCCAATCCCAAGGGGCAAGCGGGCCATTAACCCCGTCCTGCACCATCATCTGCTCCAAAACCCACGCATCAGCTTCGGCCTGTGCTTTGGCTGGCTTCCACACGTCCATAAGCAAGCTGCGCACCGCCTCTGGAGTTTTGGCCATTTCGGTTTCCAGCTTATAGGCCGCAAAACTGTCATAGCCCAAAAGCTCGGCCCGCTCCTGACGCAACGCCAATGTTTCTGCCGCGATGGCTCGGTTATCGGTTTCGCCGCCATTGGCTCCGCGGGCGGTCCACGCCTTATAGGCCACCTCACGCAAATCACGCCGGGTAGAGAACTGCAAGAAAGGCACGATCAACGAACGCGACAACGTCACAACAGGACCATCCACACCCTTTTCCTGACCCGCCGCACGCGCCGTATCGACAACAAAATCAGGAAGCCCAGACAGGTCACTCTCGGCCAGCTCCATGTACCAATCGCGCTCGTCCGCTAACAGGTTTTGCGTAAACGACGTGCCAAGCTCGGCCAAACGTCCCTTGATCTCCTTCATGCGCGCCTCGTCCGCCCCTTCAAGGGCCGCGCCCGCGCGCACAAAACCGCGATGCGTCAACATCAAGACGCGCGCCTGTTCATCGCTCAGTTTCAACTGATCACGCGCATCATTTACAGCCGCCACGCGTGCAAAAAGCGCCTTGTTGCCAGAAATCTCAGAAAAATGGGCCGCGAGCTTAGGCGAAAAATCCCGCTGCAAGGCTTCGCGTGCCGGGTTACTGTCGGCTCCGGCCATTGTGTAAAACGCACCTAGCACCTTGTTTAGATCGCGCCCGACAGCTTCAAGCGCCTCGATCGTGTTGGCAAAGGTAGGCGCAGCGCTACTTGTCGCAATCGCGTCAATCTCGGCTTGGTGACGCTCCAACGCCACATCCAATGCAGGCGCAAAATCCTCATCCTTAATCGCATCAAAGGGGGCAATCTGAAACGGCGTGTCCCAGTCCTGCAAAAGCACGTTGGTCATAAATGGGTCTCCTTTGATATCTTATGTAGGGCCAAGATCAGCCCTCGGCCACTCCTGAACCACAGGTTGCGCAATCAGGTCTGCGTTTCAGCATGACCTTCCGGCTTTCGCCGTAAAGTGCGTCGTAAATGACCATCTCACCGCGCAAAGGCGCGCCTGCACCCGTGATCAGCTTCACGGCCTCAACGGCCATCATGGATCCGACCACGCCGGGCAACGGGGCGATCACGCCAGCCTCCGCACAAGAAGGCGCCAGTTCTGGCGCAGGCGCATTAGGAAACACACAGGCATAGCAAGGTGCCCCTTGGGCAGGATCGAAAACGCTGACTTGGCCTTCCCACTGTGACAAAGCGCCAGAAATCAGAGGCAATCCCGCACGCATGGCGGCAGCGTTGACCAAGTACCGGGTGTCGAAGTTGTCGGTGCCATCAATCACAAGATCATATTCACTCACCAGATCGTCGACGATGTCTGCGCTTAGGCGGCGGTGATACGGACGCACAGTGACAAACGGGTTTTGCGCCTCCATCGCCGCTTGGGCTGAAAATACCTTGGGCATGCCAATGCGTGCATCTGTATGGATGACCTGACGCTGCAAATTAGTGTTTTCCACACTGTCATCGTCAATGACGCCAATGGTGCCAACTCCGGACGCCGCCAAGTATTGCAACACTGGCGCACCAAGGCCCCCGGCCCCAATCACCAGAACCCGCGCGTTCTTCAGCGCTTTTTGCCCAGCACCGCCGACTTCACGCAGCACAATATGGCGAGCATAACGATTCAATTCGGTGTCTGAAAATGCACCCCTTTGGATCGGAGCCGCCTCGGCTTGGGTTTGCTGCGCGCGGCCGCGCAAACGTTTCAGACCATACCGATAGGCATAAAAAAACAGAACGATACCACCAAGGATCAACCAACCTTCTGGCCTTTCCCCTGTTGCGACGCGCACCGGGTGACCAAGAGGCAGCGCCACGTGCAAAGCCAGCACCCCCACATAAAGCAGCCCGATCAAATTCCATCGTGCGCGTGCAGGGACCTTCATAGCAGCCCCAAACCCCCAAAGCATCAAACCAATGGCAAAAACCAAAATCATCAGCCGCGCCCCGTTGAGCCAAAACCACCCGTACCGCGCGATGTTCTGTCCAAAGCTTGCACCTCTTGAAATGACGCCTGCACCACCGGGGCCAGCACGATCTGCGCAATGCGCATGCCATGGGTCACGTCAAACACAACATCTGATGTGTTCAGAACAATCACACCCACTTCACCACGGTAATCACAATCGATGGTTCCAGGGCTGTTGACCAATGCGATCCCGTGTTTCAGCGCAAGACCAGAACGTGGTCGCACCTGTACCTCAAAGCCCGCAGGCACCGCCATCGCCAACCCGGTTGGGATCAAGGCACGAGCACCGGGGTCGATAGACACACCAACACCGTCGCGCAAATTCGCACGAACATCCGCGCCAGCGGCACCGGCGGTTTCATAACTCGGCAACGGGACAGAGCTATCCGCACCCACCACCCGCATTATTTTCAAAGCAACAGGATCCATCTTCATCTTGCCAAATAAACTCAAATTCCAACCTGACCAAAAGCGATCACGTCAAAGCGTCTGCGATCCGTTTTGCCAACTGCGCGGCAACGTCGGCTTTAGACATCCGCGGCCATGTTTCGGCACCTGCATCAGAAATCACGGTCACTGCGTTTTCAGCTCCGCCCATAATTCCGGTTTCAGGCGAAACATCATTGGCTACGATCCAATCACACCCCTTGCGCAACCGCTTTGCCGTTGCGTTGTCGATGACGTCATTTGTTTCTGCAGCAAAGCCAACAACCAGTTTCGGGCGCCCTTTCTTCATCTGCGCAACATAGGCCAAAATGTCTGGATTTTCGGCAAACTGTAAGGTGGGCAATTTGCCCATCTCTTTCTTCAGCTTGCGATCACTTGCACCCTCAACTTTCCAATCCGCAACAGCTGCGGCAAACACCGCCGCGTCCACAGGCAATGCAGCCAGCACAGCGTTTTTCATCTGCTCTGCCGTTTCAACTCTAACCACATCGGCGCCATTGGGTGGAGGCACTTCGGCAGGACCAGTGGCAAAAACCACCTCGGCACCCAAATCCAACAGCGCTCGGCCCAATGCTGTGCCTTGCGACCCAGACGAACGGTTCGCGATATAGCGCACCGGATCAATTGGTTCATGAGTCGGACCAGACGTGACCAGAACCCGCTTGCCAGACAAAGGCTTGGGACCAAAATGTGCCTCAACGGCCGCGACGATCTCAAGCGGTTCAGACATACGACCAGGGCCATATTCCCCACAGGCCATATCACCTTCGTTCGGCCCAACCACGCGCACACCATCGGCCCGCAACTGCGTCAGATTGCGTTGTGTGGCCGCGTGATCCCACATGCGCACATTCATCGCAGGGGCAATCATCACCGGTGTGTCCGTCGCCAAAAGCAGGGTCGAGGCCAAATCATCCGCCCGCCCTTGCGCCATCTTCGCCATGATGTCCGCGGTTGCCGGGGCGACAAGGATCAGATCGGCAGAACGGGACAATTGGATATGGCCCATCTCGGCCTCGTCCGTCAGATCAAACAGGTCGCGGTACACCTTTTCCCCAGCCAGCGCGGCCACCGCCAAAGGTGTCACAAACTGCTCCGCCGCGCGGGTCAACACCGGGGTCACTGCTGCCCCTCGTTCTCGCAGACGGCGGATCAAATCGAGGCCCTTGTAGGCCGCGATGCCGCCCGTCAGGATCAGCAATATGCGTTTATCTTGCAGCATAGGTCACGCTCCGGCGCGGGTTTGGTCCGCGCGACCTTACGGCGATGCTGACCCAAGGGCCAGCCCATCAATGTTCTTTGAAAAAGAGAAAGCGGGGTCAATTCTTTGCTTTGAAAGCATCACACGGGTCACCGCGAACCGGCGCCTGCGCGTCGCTGATGATTACAGAAAACTGACCCGCAGGCGGTGCGCCCTCTTCACCCTGTCCTATACTGGCGACGCTCAAATTGGGCCGTGCCTGCTGCAAATAAACAGGCACCCCCCAATCTAAACGCGCATGGCCGTTGCCAGTGATCAGAACAACGGGCAAGCCATAGGTCTCAACGGCCGCGATAACCGCACGGGCAAAAACCGCATCACGCAAACGCTGCGCATCAACCATGCCCGCCATCATCTCCAGTGGCAGCGCGCCACAATGAGCGTCAAACTGCAACGCCTGACGCGTGTCTTGCTCCGCTGGTTTCAGCGGTTTCGTCAGCCCATAAGCACTGGCATCTGTCCCAAAAACGTCAGCGGCACCATCAGTAAAGGCTGCGCGCATATCTTCACGCGACAAGGCTGCGCCGACAATGACAGGGCTGGCAGCCAGCACATCTGCGTAATCGGCGATGTTGCTCCAGTGAAAATCCGCACTCGCATCGCGCATCGCGCCCGGAGCGCGTGGTACATTCGCCAGACGTTGTGCCTCTTGCGGTGTGAGCATTTCGAACACAACAGCTTTCGGGTGCAAAGCGTGCAACGCCTGCGTCTGATAGGTGTGGTGGAACGGATTGTCGTGAAGCTCGCCAATAATGACGACGTCTTGTGTAAACTGCGACCACGTTTCTGACGCGGCGCATATCGCTGCGGTGGCGAAAAAGACTGCAACCGCCAGCCCAAGTTTTGTGACCAAATACCTCATACGAGGAAGTGGTGCACCTCATTGCTTTCATTGACAAGCGCTTTGCGCATTTTACCCAATGCAGCCGCTTCAAGCTGTCGCACACGTTCCTTGGACAGATTCAACTCATCACCAAGACTTTCAAGTGTGCGGGGCTGATCGCGCAACTTGCGTTCACGCACAATGAAACGTTCACGTTCGTTCAGGGAATTCAACGCAGACAAAAGCCAAGCGCGAAGTTGCTCAGTGTCGTGGCTGTGTTCCACCATCGCTTCGGCCTGTGCACTTTCGTCGACCAAAGCATCAATCCACTCGCGCCCTTCATCCTCTGTCGATTGCGTCGCGTTGAGCGAATAGTCAGAACCGGACAGGCGCCCTTCCATCATTTCGACATCATGCAACGGCACACCAATCTCGGTTGAAATCATCTGGCGCATCTGGTGCTTATCCAACGCGTCCCCTGTCGACGCGTGTTCACGTTCCAATCGCGCTTGCACGCGCCGCATGTTAAAGAACAGCGACTTTTGCGAAGATGTAGATCCCGTACGCACCATCGACCAATTGCGCATCACATAGTCTTGGATGGACGCTTTGATCCACCACACAGCATAGGTCGAAAAGCGCACGCCACGATCAGGGTCGAACTTGTCCGCAGCCTTCATCAGCCCCAAACCCGCCTCTTGGATAAGATCGTTCATCGGCGCGCCATAGCGCTTGAATTTTGCAGCCATAGATATGGCCAACCGCATATAAGCTGTGATCAATCTGTGCAGAGCGGCCTCGTCACGATCGTCTCGCCACGCATAGGCAAGGCGAAGCTCAGTCTCGGCATCTAGAAGTTCCGCTTTCATCGCTGTGCGTGACAACGAAAACTCTCGGGCAGTGTCCAATGGCATTTTATGCATCCCCCTGTGGATGTTATGCTTGTTTTGCGCACTTGTTAGGTCTACGCACGAGATCGCCCAATGGTTCACTCGCGAGATAAAGAAATGTTGCCTTCCCTGACCTTCGTGCTCGGCGGTGCCGCATCAGGAAAGTCTCAAACAGCTGAAGCGATCATAGTTAACAGTGGGTTAACCCCAGTCTATTTGGCGACATCGCGCATTTGGGATGATGAAATTCAAGGCAAAGTAGATGTACATCGGGAGCGCCGCGGCCCTGAATGGCACACAATTAACGCAGATCGTGATCTAGGTGTGCCCCTTGGGCAGGCACAAGCAGGTCAGGCGATCCTGCTGGATTGCGCAACGATGTGGCTGACAAATGTGATTATGGACGATCAAGACATCAAGACCGCACAAAACGATCTGCTCTTTGCACTGCGCACCTGCGATGCGCCGGTTGTCGTGGTCTCAAATGAAGTGGGTCAAGGCATCGTTCCAGACAACGCACTCGCCCGCCAATTTCGCGAGGCCCAAGGGCGGTTGAACATTGCCCTCGCCGCTCAAGCAGATTGCGTATTGCACGTGGTGGCCGGACTGACGCGGGTTTTGAAAGGCGACGCACCATGACCACATGGCATTGGGTACGCCACGGACCCACCCATCAAAAAACCTTTACGGGATGGCGCGACGTCCCCGCCGACCTGTCCGATGAAGACAAAGTTAAACGGCTTGCCGCATACCTGCCCCAGTCTGCGATTGTTGTCTCATCTGATCTCAGGCGCAGTGTCGACACAGCAAACGCCATTCAGGGTGATCGCAAGCGTTTGGCCCATGATCCGGGCCTGCGCGAATTCCACTTTGGCACGTGGGACGGTCAGCATTTTTCAAATGTGGCAGAGACCCATCCAGACCTTAGCCGCGCCTATTGGGAAATGCCTGGCGATCACGCACCGCCCGGCGGTGAAAGCTGGAACACCTCCGCCCAGCGCGTAGCAACGGTGGTGCGCCGGGTTGAAGCGTCTTATCCAAATGCAGATGTCATTGCAGTTGCGCATTTTGGCGTGATTCTGACGCAAGTGCAGCAGGTACTAGGCCTAAGCGCGTCTCAGGTGCTTGAGCATAAAATTGATCCTCTATCCGTCACCACCTTGAAGCCTGCCACCAGCTCAGCACTTTGCATCAATCACGCCCCGTGATGACAATGGCCACAAATCAACATTGGCAGTTGGACAACCTCTGCGTTTAACATCGCGGCCATGACTTATGACCTTTACATCGGCGATCGTACCTTCTCGAGCTGGTCCCTGCGCGGCTGGCTGATGATGGAAAAATTCAACGTGGCACACCGCACACATTTAGTCGGGCTTTATGCCGGAACAATGTCTAAGGACTTGGCCGAAATCGCGCCTGCGAAACTGGTGCCCGCAATGAAAACTCCGGATGGAACGATTGTCGGCGAAAGTCTGGCAATGGCCGAAACGCTGGCCGAAGCGCATCCCGACGCAGGCATGTGGCCCAGCGATCCCGCAGCCCGTGCGACAGCGCGCTGGCTGTGCGCGGAAATGGCAAGCGGTTTTAGCGCCCTGCGCGGGGACTGCGCCATGCAATTGCAGCATGTTAATGTGGGCTATCAACCGTCTGATGCTGTCCGCGCCGACATCGCGCGCCTTGAAACGCTTTGGGCGCATGCCGCCAATTTCAAAACCGAAGGGCCTTGGCTTTTTGGGGCCTATAGCCTCGCCGACGCGTTCTATGCGCCCGTTTGTGCGCGGATCGTCGGCTATGATCTTCCCGTCAACGACGCTGCACGCACGTACTGCGTGACGACAATTACTGACCCGGCGTTCAAAGCGTGGCGCGCCGAAGGGCTGAAAGTGATCTACGATCCGTTCCCCTATGACATGGGCGTCCGACGCGCAGACTGGCCTGTCTGACGGCGCGCCAATAGCCCCACCAAATCCAAAAAGAGAATGTGGTCACGCAGCCCCGCGTTAACCAAGTTTAAACCACCCCCCGTTAGCCGTTAACCAAATTCGAACGGGGGACGACAGATGGTGACACGGGCCTATACAGTTGCATTTCAGGGCGTCGAAGCACGCGAAGTCGAAGTGCAATGCGCAATGAGCCCCGGCGCGCCTGGCTTTTCCATCGTTGGCTTGCCCGACAAAGCCGTATCAGAGGCACGCGAACGGGTGCGTGCCGCACTGACATCAATGTCGATCGCATTGCCATCGAAACGGATTACCATCAATCTGTCCCCCGCCGACCTGCCCAAGGAAGGCTCGCATTTTGATCTGCCTATCGCACTGGCTCTACTGGCCGCGCTTGGGATTTTGCCAGCCGACGCCCTTGAAACGACGCTGGCACTTGGCGAACTGTCCCTTGATGGCACGCTTGTGCCCGTCCTTGGGGCACTGCCCGCTGCCATGGCCGCCGCGGAACAAGATCGCGGATTACTGTGCCCCGCCGGTTCAGGGTCCGAGGCCGCTTGGGTTGACGCGACACGCGTGACGGCAGCGGCCACATTGGGTGATGCGGTGCGCCACTACACCGGACAAGTGCTTCTCGAACCGGCGCAAGCAGGCCAGATCGCCAGCGGTGTAAACCTACCTGACATGGCAGACGTCAAAGGACAGGAACGCGCAAAACGGGCATTGGAAATCGCCGCGGCAGGGCGACACCACCTGCTGATGGTCGGAACGCCCGGTTCAGGAAAGTCCATGCTGGCTGCGCGCCTGCCCGGTATCCTGCCGCCGCTTTCTGCGATGGAAGCGCTTGAAACCTCCATGATCCACTCACTCGCTGGGCTGCTGGATACAGGCGGCATTTCCATGGATCGCCCCTTTCGCGAACCTCACCACACTGCATCTATGGCTGCGATCATAGGTGGAGGGCGTGGCGCAAAACCGGGCGAAGTGTCGCTGGCCCACAACGGCGTGCTGTTCATGGACGAATTCCCCGAATTCCCGCGCACGGTGTTGGAAACCCTGCGTCAACCCATTGAAACAGGCGAAGTCATGATCGCCCGTGCCAACAACCACGTGAAGTATCCCTGCCGCTTTATGTTAGTGGCCGCCGCCAACCCCTGCAAATGTGGGTACCTGGCCGACCCAGCCCGCGCCTGCGGACGCGCGCCGCTATGCGGTGACGATTATATGGGGCGCATTTCGGGACCTCTTATGGACAGGTTTGATCTCCGCGTAGACGTACCACCTGTCAGTTTCTCTGATCTCGACTTGCCGAGCACAAGCGACAGTTCCGCCATTGTCGCTGAACGTGTCAATGCGGCACGTCTTGTGCAACTCAATCGGTTCAAAGACTCCGATCTGCGCTGCAATTCAGACCTGAATGGCGCCGCCCTCGATAACTGGGCCGCCCCAGACACTGAAGGGCGCGATTTTCTCAGTCGCGTGGCAGATCGGTTCGGCCTGTCTGCACGTGGCTATCACCGGGTGCTGCGTGTGGCCCGCACCATCGCCGATTTGGACAGGTCCAAAGGCATCAGCAAGAATCACATCGCCGAAGCCGTCAGTTACCGTGTCGGATCACTCGCCCCAGTCTGAGCCTTGATCCATGTCGCTACCTGATCAAGGGTCCGGCGCGCCTCGGGCAGAATGTTGTGAAACAGCGGCCAGACATGCGGCAAATCGTATTCCCGAACCAAGGTCACATCGACGCCTTGCGCCCGTAACCGCTCGGCCATGCGAAGACTGTCATCCAGCAAGATTTCAGTGTCACCAACAGTGATCCACACCGGCGGTGCGCCCTGAAAGTCAGCGAACAGCGGACTGACCCGCGGATCAGTCGGCGCGACATCTCGCAAATACATACCGGTCAATTCTTCCGCTCGTTCTGCGGGTAGGACGACATCTGCAACGGCATTACCGCGAAAACTGTCACCGGAAAATGACAGATCGGTCAAAGGCGAAAAGGCAAAAACACCGGCAGGCAGTGGCATCCCATCCTTGATCGCAACGGCCAACACGGACAAGGCCAGCGCCCCACCCGCACTGTCACCCCCAATGACAATGTTCGCGGGCGAATGGTCTGCAAGGCACGCGCGATAGGCGGCTATGGCATGATCAATGGCAGCAGGAAACGGATGCTCAGGTGCCAACGGATAACGCGGCAACACGGCCTTTGCATCTGCGCGCTTGGCCAAAGCCGCCAGCATGGCCGCGTGCGTTTCAGGGGCACCAAAGACAAAACCGCCGCCGTGGAAAAACAGTAAGACCCGGTCTGACGCATCCGCACGAGTGGTCATGACCACCGCATCCGACAAGCCAAACGGGATTGTCGACCGCGCGGTGAACAAAGGCGCATGAAAGAACAAGCGCGCATTACGCAAAAGCGACCTGCGCATCTTTTCCGGTTCAGCACGACGCAAAAGCCGTTTTTCAGTGAGCCGCAAATACCGATTTAGCAGTGGGCGCAACCAGCTCATGGGCGCTTTGCCTCAATTGCCTCCCAGATTTTAGCGGCGATGTTCACACCGTCAAAACGCTCAAGCTCTTGAATGCCCGTCGGTGATGTCACGTTGATCTCTGTCAGGTAGTCACCGATGACGTCGATCCCGACAAACACCTGCCCTCGTTCTTTCAACAGCGGTCCAATGCGCGCGCAAATCTCAAGATCACGCTCGCTCAAGCCAATCTTTTCCGGACGACCTCCAACATGCATATTTGAACGCGTCTCACCTTTAGCCGGTACGCGGTTGATCGCTCCAACAGCTTCGCCGTCGACCAAAATCACGCGCTTATCGCCATTGCTGACGTCGGGCAGGAATTTCTGCACAATCAACGGCTCACGACTGAACCCGGAAAATAACTCATGCAAGGACGTCAGGTTGCGATCATTCGCATCCAAACGAAACACACCCGCGCCGCCATTGCCATAAAGCGGCTTCAAAATGACGTCGTTATGTTTGGCTTTGAACGCTTTGATAGTTTCCAGATCGCGCGCGATCGTAGTCGGCGGGGTAAGGTCGGGAAAGTCCAGGACCAATAGCTTTTCCGGGAAGTTGCGAACCCAGAACGGATCGTTAACAACCAACGCATGACCTTTCAGCCGGTCCAACAAATGCGTCGACGTGATGTAATGCATGTCGAAAGGCGGATCTTGACGCAGCCAGACGACGTCAAAATCGGCCAAATCAACTTCACGCATGTCGCCAAGCTGGGCGTGTTCGCCTTGTACACGTTGAACACTAAAGTCCTGTCCTCGCGCTGTGACACGGCCTTCTTGGTAAGCAAGCTGGTCAGGAGAATAAAAGAAAAGACTGTGCCCCCGCGCCTGCGCCTCTTCGGCAAGACGAAAGCTGCTGTCAGCGTTGATATCAACGTCCCCGATCGGGTCCATCTGAAAGGCGATTTTCATGGCGCGTCTCCGGCATTTTGCATGCCTTTGATGGCGCAGAGCGTCGCGCGGTGCAATGGCATAGCGTTGTGCACCTGCGCACGACAGCTAAGGCGACCATCACAAAGTTATCAAATCCACGCAGCGAAGGCATTTTCCAAAACTGAGACTTGCCCGTGGCGATCAACCAATGCCACATCAAAACGTACATCCGTCAAAGACCCCCGCGGACAGGTTGCAAGATATTCCTCACCCGTAGAAAAAAGTCGATGCACCTGAGCGCGCGTCACATGCGACATCGCAGTGTCAAAATCCTTACTTTTCTTGACCTCGACCATGACGACATCTTCCCCATCGGCAAAAATCAAATCAATCTCACCACGTCGTCCACGCCAACGTGTTTCCAAAGGTACGTAACCGCGTGCATTATAGTCTGTTGCCACGCAATCCTCAGCCGCCATACCGGCCAAATAAGACGTCCGACCCTTTGATGACCGCGCCAGCGCAACCGCGTTGGCCTGTTCCAAATCGCGCACTCTTGGCACAAAGGTCATAGCTATCGTCCTATTCGAAGATCATTCAAGCCGTGAAAGTGACAGCGCCTGTTGGTAGACTTGTCGCTTAGGCACATCGAAGGTTTCTGCGACAAAGGCTGCCGCGTCTTTCACTGACATATCCAACAGTGCTGACTGTAGTGCCGATTCGATGTCTTTTTCATTAACAGCCACGGCCTCGGCCCTCCCGATCAGCACAACGACTTCGCCTTTGATGCTGTTAGACGCGTAGTGATCGGCAAGTTCTTGCACCGTACCGTGCTGCGTCTCTTCGAACTTTGTGGGGAGTTCCCGACACAAGGTCGCGGGTCGGTTGGCGCCCAAAACATTCGCTGCATCCGCCAGCAAGGCACCCGCACGTTTCGGTGATTCGTACATCACCAGCGTCGCTTGCACGCCTGCCAGCGCGCGTAGGGCGGATTTTCGCGCACTCCGTGATGCCGGTAAAAACCCGGCAAAATAAAATGCATCCGTGGCTAATCCCCCGACCACAAGTGCAGTCAGCACGGCTGATGGTCCCGGCGCACAGGTCACAGCCAAACCTGCAACACGTGCCGCACGCGCCAATTCAAATCCCGGATCCGCGATCAGCGGCATCCCTGCTTCGGACGCGTAAGCAACGCTGTCACCTGCCGCAATCCGCGCGACAAGCCGTTCCACAACGTTCTCTTTGGAATGTTCGTGCAACGCCTCGATCCGTCGCCCGTCAAGCGGGACGCCGTGGATGTCCATCAACTTGCGCAAAGATCGTGTGTCTTCAGCCACCAGCACATCAGCGCTTGCCAGCACATCCAGCGCCCTAAGTGTAATATCGCGCGCCGTCCCAATAGGCACACCGACAAACCACAGTCCCGCGCTAAGAACACCTTTGATATGATTCAACGCTGGACCCGCCTTTTTGTACGTTTATTATCCGCCCCTAAGAAGCGGGCCGGCTCGAGCACCGCCCTAAATGTTGGGAGTTACTGTATCATGTTTGCGTTTTTCAAGACTCTGCGCAAGGCGACACGCCGCGCAATCCTACCTGTGGCCATGTTGGCTCTTGCTGCCTGTGACCCGGGGGCCTTGGGTGGATTGGGGGGCGATGGCCCTAGAATCGACGCCTCAAAACCCATTCCTGTCGCCCTTCTCATTCCCCGTGGATCTGCGCAGGCCAGTGATAACCTGTTGGCAACCAATCTTGAAAATGCGGCCCGCTTGGCGATGCGCGACCTGAATGGCGTACAAATCGACCTGCGCGTCTATGGCACCGCTGGCAACGCACAGACCGCCGCAAACCAAGCCGCAGTGGCGGTGAACGACGGCGCGGCTATCATCATTGGACCTCTGTACGCCGAGGCAGCCAATGCCGCCGGTATCACCGCCGCCCAAAATGGCGTCAATGTTCTCGCCTTTTCCAACAACACAACCATCGCAGGTGGCAACGTCTTTGTACTGGGGGCCACCTTTGACAACTCTGCCAACCGCCTCGTCGGCTTTGCAGCCGGCCAAGGGCGCGACCGCATTGTTGTGGTCCACGCACAAGACATCGCTGGACAGCTGGGGCGGAATGCCATCACGCAGGCTATTTCACGCAACGGCGCAACACTGGCTGGCACCGTCGATTACCCCCTATCCCAAGAAGGGATAGTCGCCGCCGTTCCGCGGATCAAAGCTACAGTGGACAACGCAGGCGCTAATTCCGTGTTTTTGACGTCATCACCCGCAGCAGGCCTGCCTCTGCTGGCACAGCTTTTGCCCGAAGCGGGCGTAACGCCGGGAAGAACGCAGTACCTTGGGTTGACACGGTGGGACATTCCAGCGGAAACGCTGCGTCTGCCTGGCCTGCAAGGTGGTCTATTCACCTTGCCCGATCCTTCTGCAACATCCGCCTTCCGCAGCAAATACCAAGCTGCTTATGGCAGCGCACCTCACCCAATCGCTGGTCTTGCCTTTGACGGAATTGCAGCTGTGGGCGCTTTGGTCAGTCAAGGCAAATCAAATGCGCTGTCGCAGGCATCCCTGACGCAAGGTTCAGGCTTTCAAGGCGCAACCGGCATTTTCCGTTTGCGCGGTGACGGCACCAATGAACGCGGTCTGGCCGTAGCGACGATACGAAACAATCAGGTGAATATCGTCAGTCCAGCGCCACGCGGTTTTGGCGGCGCAGGATTCTGATCAAAACGCTGCCTGTCTGGAGTGAACTGTGACCGAACTTACCTCGGATGCGCCTGACAGGCGCGCCCAAGACCTCATTTGCGCCGCCCCAGACATCTTTGATGGGGCGGCGTTTGACACTGCAATGCACAGTGCCAAAGAAAGTGATACCGCTCAGGCACGCGCGGATGTCCTGAGCCATCTCAAAGCGGCACAAAAACAAGGACGCGCCAACATAGCTGAGGCTTTGCGCGCCGCTCCATTTGCCTCGCGCTCTGCATCACGTGCTTATTCTTATCTCACCGATCACCTTGTGCTCAGCGCTCTTCGCCTTGCTCAAGATGTCCTGCATCCTAATCCCAACCCAACAAGCGGAGAAAAGCTCGCTGTGATCGCAGTGGGCGGCTATGGGCGCGGTGAAATGGCGCCATTTTCCGATGTGGATCTGCTTTTCCTGACACCCTACAAAATCACCCCGTGGGCCGAAAGCGTGATCGAAGCGACGCTTTATATCCTATGGGACCTTAAGCTAAAGGTTGGACATGCCAGCCGCACTGTGCGCGACTGCCTTCGCCTTGGGGCCGAAGATTTCACGATCCGCACTGCCATGATGGAAAATCGCTTCCTGTTTGGCGACGAAGCGCTCGCAAAAGAACTCGACACCCGCCTGCGCGCGGACCTTTTCAAAGGCACCGAACGCGAATTCATCGAAGCCAAATTGGCCGAACGCGATGCCCGCCACGTGCGGCAAGGTCAGCGATATGTGGTCGAACCAAATGTCAAAGAAGGCAAAGGGGGTCTGCGCGATCTGCAATCCCTGTTCTGGATCGGCAAATACATCTACAAAGTGCAAGACGCAGACGAACTAGTGTCATTGGGCTTGTTCACCGAAGAAGAATTCAGCGCCTTTGTTGAGGCCGAGAATTTTCTTTGGGCCGCGCGCTGCCATCTGCATCTGCTGACAGCGCGCCCGACCGAGCAACTGACCTTTGACATGCAAGTCGCCGTGGCCGAAGCCATGGGCTACGAAGACAAAGCCGGGCGACGCGGCGTCGAAATCTTCATGCAAGCGTTCTTTCGTCAAGCCACTGTTGTAGGCGATCTGACACGCATATTCCTGACCAAACTTGAAGCCGTGCACCTCAAGGATGAACCCCTGCTAGAGCGATTGTTCAAACGCAAACCGCGGGTGAAAACCGGGTACAACGTCATCCACAACCGCCTTGCGATCATCGACGATGCTGCATTTCTGAAAGAACCGCTGAACCTACTGCACATTTTTGAAGAAGCCCTGCGCACCGGCATGCTCATCCACCCAGACGCGATGCGCTTGATCGCCTCTAACCTCGATCTAATCGATGATGCCTTTCGCAATACACCCGAGGCACAGCGTCTCTTCCTTGATCTGCTTCTGAAACACGGCAACCCTGAACGTGCGCTCAGGCGGATGAATGAACTTGGTGTACTGAGTGCCTTCATCCCCGAATTCGACGACATCGTGGCGATGATGCAGTTCAATATGTATCACTCCTACACCGTGGACGAACACACCATCCAATGCATTGCGCAATTGGCGATGATCGAAAAAGGCGAGCTGATCGAAGACTTGCCTGTCGCCTCTTCGATCCTTGAACGCGGAGTAAGCCGGCGCATACTTTACGTGGCGCTGCTGCTCCATGACATCGCTAAAGGCAAACCTGAAGACCACGCGATCTTGGGTGCGCAAATGGCGCGCAAGATCGGCCCACGGCTTGGGCTGAAACAAGACGAAGTGGACACTGTTGAGTGGCTGATCCGATACCACCTATTGATGTCGGACATGGCCCAAAAACGCGACATTGCTGATCCGCGCACGGTGCGGGACTTTGCCAAAGCGGTGCAGACAGTCAAACGGCTCGATCTGCTTTGTGTGCTTACGGTCTGTGACATTCGCGGTGTCGGCCCGGATGTATGGAACAACTGGAAGGCCGTGTTGATTCGCGCGCTCTACCGTCAAACCAAACGCGCGCTTGAGGACGGAATGGAGGCCCTCACCCGCGACAATCGCGGCACCGAGGCCAAAAAAGCCCTGCGCGCCGCGCTTGAGGACTGGCCGCGCAAAGACCTGCAAACCGAAACCGCGCGCCACTACGAACCTTATTGGCAAGGGCTGCACGTCACCGCCCACGTGGCCATTGCCAATCTGCTGCGCGGACATGGCGGCAACGAGATTGCCATCGACCTGCACCTCGACGAGGACCGCGACGCCACGCGCGCCTGTTTCGCGATGCCAGATCACCCCGGTATCTTTGCCCGCCTCACGGGCGCTTTGGCGCTGGTCGGGGCCAACGTCGTGGACGCACGCAGCTACACCACCAAGGATGGGTTTGTGACGGATGTGTTCTGGATACAGGACGCCGACGGCAACCCCTATGACGCGGCCCGCTTGCCCCGGCTGCGCAAAATGATCGAACGCACGCTCGCAGGCGAAGTCATCACACGCGACGCAATCAAAGACCGCGACAAAGTCAAAAAACGCGAAAAAGCGTTCCGGGTTCCGACACACATTACCTTCGACAATGATGGGTCTGACATCTACACAATTATCGAAGTCGACACCCGCGACCGCCCCGGACTTCTGCATGACCTGTCGCGCACACTGGCCGCGTCCAACGTGTATATCGCCAATGCCGTTATCGCGACTTATGGCGAACAGGTGGTGGACACGTTCTATGTCAAGGACATGTTCGGACTAAAATACTATGCTGAAAGCAAGCAGAAAACGTTGGAAAAACGGCTGCGCACAGCGATCGCAGAA
>CAZJAW010000002.1:0-22568 GCA_964544035.1 uncultured Rhodobacterales bacterium | reverse complement strand
ACATTGGGAGGTATGATCGAAGAGTAACCAACGGAAAAACCATGTCAGGCAAAATACCTCTGGCCGGAGTCATCGACTCCCCTATCTCTCTCTCAAAGTCGCCGCAGATTCACCGACATTGGTTAAAGACCTATGGACTATCCGGCGATTACATTCCTATGGATGTGGCATCGCAAGATCTGCGCGAGGTTTTGCAAATGCTACCCAAGGCAGGCTTCGTCGGGGTGAATATCACAATCCCCCATAAAGAAGCGGCGCTGGAAATCGCTGATCTGGTCACGGATCGCGCTACTCTTATCGGGGCGGCTAATACACTGATATTTGGCGCGAACGGAAAAATTCATGCGGACAACACTGACGGTTACGGGTTTCTCGAAAACCTAAAAGCAGGTGCGCCATCATGGAAACCGGACTTAGGACCTGCAACTGTACTTGGCGCTGGGGGCGCTGCACGCGCCGTCATTACATCACTTCTTGATGCTGGAGTGCCGGAGATTTTGCTGAGCAACCGAACCCGTGTTCGGTCAGAAAAGTTGGCGGATGACTTTGGTCAACGCCTTACTGTTGTTGACTGGGTGCATGCTGGTAACATTCTGGAAGAATCTGCGTTGGTTGTGAATACGACTTCTTTGGGAATGATTGGGAAACCTGCAATGCGGATTCCATTAGACGGTCTTAGACCTGGAACTGTTGTAACTGATCTAGTTTATGCCCCGTTGAAAACCGATTTGTTGGTCGCAGCGGATGCAGCTGGATGCGTAACGGTTGATGGATTGGGTATGCTGTTGCACCAAGCGGTTCCCGCCTTTGAACGTTGGTTTGGTCTACGCCCGACAGTGGATAGTCCAACTCGAGCCGCTGCCCTCAGATGACGTTCAAGCTGGGACTCACCGGTTCGATCGGGATGGGCAAGTCCACGACAGCGCAAATGTTTCTCGATGCAGGGTGTGCCCTTTGGGATGCGGATGCCGCGGTGCACCGTCTTTACGATGTAGGTGGCGCCGCAGTTGAACCAATCCGTGCTATTTTTCCAGAGGCGATCACAAAAAATGCTGTGTCCCGTGACGTTTTGCGTCACATCATAACAACCGATCCAACGTCTTTGGCGCGCATTGAGCAGATAGTACATCCACTAGTGGCACAGGACCGTGCCTTGTTTGTTGCGCAAAAAAAAGCGGACATCTTGGTTTTTGACATCCCTCTTTTGTTTGAAACTGGCGGGGACACTGAAATGGATGCTATTGCCGTCGTACACGTTCCGGAAGACATTCAAAAAGCTCGTGTCATGGCTCGCGGCACAATGGATTTGGCGCAGTTTCTAGCCATAAAAGCTAAACAAATGCCCAGTGCAGAAAAATGCGATCGAGCAGATTTTGTCATCAAGACTGATACAGTTGAACACGCGCGCGAGCAGGTTCATCATGTGATCGATCAGATCAGAAGGCGGACCAAAAATGCGTGAAATCGTCCTAGATACAGAAACCACAGGCTTTGACCCGTTTAGCGGTGATCGTATCGTGGAAATTGGTGCGATTGAACTGATTGGACACATGCCGACCAGCAATGTTTTTCATGAATATATCGACCCAGAACGCTCTATGCCCGATGAGGCATTCCAAGTGCACGGGCTTGGGGACGATTTTTTGCGCGGCAAGCCAAAGTTTGCAGATATTGGGCAGAAATTTCTGGATTTTGTGGGGGACGCCAAGCTAGTGATCCATAACGCGGCCTTCGACATGAAGTTTCTGAATGCGGAACTGAAATGGCTAGGTCTACCGGAACTACCCTTTTCCCAAGCCCTTGATACACTTGAAATCGCTCGGCGAAAGTTCCCTGGCTCACCGGCGTCTCTGGATGCACTTTGCCGCCGTTTTGGGATCGATAACTCATCACGCACTTTACACGGCGCTCTGCTTGATAGTGAAATTCTGGCTGAAGTTTATCTAGAGCTGATTGGCGGCCGACAGCCTGATTTTGGTTTGTCGAGCACAGCTTCTCAAAACACAAAAGCGGGTGACACAGGTTCTTGGGTGCCACAAGCCCGACCCAATGCGCTGCCGCCGCGTTTATCTGACGCGGAAAAACAGGCGCATGCGACCTTTGTTGCGGAATTGGGTGATAAATCCTTGTGGTCAAACTAAAACACCCGGCGCGATGTGCACCGGATGTTTCATTTAGCATGTTTTGATTTTTAGGCGTCGGCAGGAGCTGCCTGATTTTGGCGACGCACGATTTCATTACGATACAGCGAGATGAAATCGATGTTTTCCAAGTTCAGTGGCGGGAAGCCACCGTCGCGTGTGATGTCACTGACGACACGACGCAGGAACGGGAAAATCATGCGTGGGCATTCGATCAGCAAGAACGGATGCATCTGATCTTCGGGCACGTTTTCGATATGGAACATTCCGACATAGTCGATTTCCAGCACGAACAGGACAGTATCGCCCTCTTTTGCTTTTGATGTGATTTTGAGCTTGATGGCACATTCATACTGATGCTCCGGACCACGCTTTTTCGCATCGAGGTTCACTTGAACCTGCACGTCAGGCTGGATGTCAGGGGATGCACCTTTCTGAGCGATAATGTTCTCGAACGACATATCGCGTATAAACTGGCCCAAAACCTTCATCTGCGGTTGTGCTGGAGCTGGTGCTTTTTCTTCTTCGTCGGCCATCAAAATTCTCCCGAGGGCAATTGGATTTGGGACTTCGTATCAGGTTGCCGCGGCGGTCTCAATCCTTGGTCCATCCAGACGGTTTACCGCTGTTTCTTGGATCTATTTCGACTTCGGCAAATTCACCTTCGATAATGTCAGAGTGAGGAGCACGTTGCGGCTGCGTTGCAAAGGTTGCAACATTCACACGCGAGCGCGCCCACCTGAAAAGCGCCTGCCGGATACCCGGTACAAGTAACGCAAACCCGACTGCGTCCGTGAAAAACCCCGGTGTCAGCAACAATGCGCCTGAAAACAAGATCATGGCACCGTTGGCCAAGGCTTCGCTTGGATCACGCAGTTCATTAAACGAGGACTTAACCTGACTTAACGCATGAAGCCCCTGCGCACGCACAAGATAGGTGCCAATTATTGCCGTGATGATCACAATCAACAACGTCCACCCTAACCCAATAAGCCCACCGACTTGGATAAACAGCGCGATTTCAACCAGCGGAACCATCACAAACGCCAAAAACAACCACATAAGTGACATCCTTTCCCAAAGCGGTGTGTGTCGTGCAGTGGACTTGCCACCCCTGACCACCTACATAGTGGTCAGATGTGGCACTTGCCACCCGACCCGCTGAACGAGGTACGAATGAACTCTCCGTTGATCCAGTTGCTTGTCTTGGCAGGCATAGCCATTTTTTTGATTTTGCGGCTGAAAAACGTGTTGGGCACGCGCGACGGCTTTGAAGAGCCGCCGACGCCCAGACCATTAAACGACCGGCCCAACCGCGCTCAGTTTGAAGTCATTGAGGGCGGACCTGACCTAGACATCACCGACCACGTTGAAGAAGACAGCGATGCTGCCAAAGCACTCGCCAATATGAAGCGGATCGAACCATCGTTCAATGTTGCTGATTTTCTGGCTGGCGCACGCGGCGCATATGAAATGATTGTGATGGGTTACGAGAACGGTGATCTCGCCGAAATTCAGCCTTTCCTTTCTGAGGAGATTTACGAATCCTTCGTTGATGGTGTTGCTGCTCGTGAAGACCAGGGTCTTACGATTGAAGCTGAATTCATCGGTGTGCGCGAACTTAAATTGATTGACGCAACCTTTGATGAGGCTACCAAAGAGGCCGAACTCAACATTCGTTTTGTTGCAGAACTGACATCGGCCGTTCGCGATCAGGGTGGCGACATAATCGAAGGCAGCCTGACCGAGGTGAAACGGCAAAAAGACGTTTGGTCCTTTGCCAGAACCATGGGGGCTGACGACCCGAATTGGCTTTTGGTTTCTACAGACGGTTAATTCAGCATGTTGCTGGAGTACTTTGTGCGGTTGCGTTCACAATGAGTGAGGCAGCCGCTGATGTACGTTATACGATCCTAAATTTCTCTGACCTTGATAGTTGGGAACGGGATGATCACGCTGCTGCGTTGGATGTGTTCCGTAACACTTGCCAAGATATGAAAGACCCAGATTGGCAGTCGTTATGCGCTGTTGCTGGGCAAATCCCAGACGCCAAAGCGTTCTTTGAATTGTTTTTTCGCCCCGTCTTGATTGAAGATGGAAAGCCAGCTTTGTTTACTGGCTATTTCGAACCAGAACTTAGCGGATCAAAGCACCGGACAGAACGCTATCGTTTTCCTGTTTATGCCATGCCGCCCGAAGCTCGTGTGTCGCGCCCTTGGCATTCACGACGCGAAATTTTGCAAGAGGGCGTCATGGATGGCCGGGGTCTTGAAATTGTGTGGGTCGATGACTCGGTCGAATTATTCTTTCTCCAGATTCAAGGGTCCGGTCGGATCACTTTGCCCAACGGCGGCACGATCCGTGTTGGTTACTCTGGATCGAACGGGCATGACTATCGCTCGATTGGGGCTGAATTGGTACGACGTGGGATATATGATGCCCATCAGGTTAGCGCAGAGGTCATCAAGAATTGGGTCAAACGGAACCCTTCTGATGGGCAAGAACTGCTCTTTCACAACCCGTCATATGTCTTCTTCCGCGAAGTGAGTGAAGTTCCGGCTGAACTCGGCCCTTTGGGCGCTATGAACCGCTCGATTACAACAATGCGAACAGTTGCTGTCGACCCTGCCTTTGTACCACTGGGCGCGCCCGTTTGGATTGAAAAAGACGGCAAAGATCCTTTGCGTCGCTTAATGGTAGCGCAGGATACTGGGTCGGCCATCAAAGGCGCACAACGGGCCGACGTCTTTTTTGGAACCGGAGATAGCGCAGGAAGAGCAGCAGGGAGACTACGCGATCCGGGGCGCTTGATGGTTTTGATGCCAATTCAGCGCGCCTATGCACTGCTACCGGAAAGCGCAATATGAAACGCCGCAAGCTGCGTCCGGATGAAGAAGAGTTGTGGCGCAAAGTCGTGTCTGACGCTGAACGCTTGCATCCCGAAAAGCCATTGAACCCGCAGGATTTTGTAACAACACCGGCTCAGACACCACGCAAGAAAGCGATTTTTCAACCGCTAGCTAATTCGGTCTCCCTTCCTGCGTCGCGACCAACGGCGACGGCTGATTTGTCGCCAACTATCGCAGACCAAATTCGTGGCCGCGCGGTGCAGATGGACCGCAAAGCCTTTGACCAAATGAAGCGCGGAAAGCTACGCCCCGAAGGAAAAATCGACCTGCATGGCATGACGCTGGACAGGGCTCACCCCGCGTTGACTCGATTCATTCTTGGAGCTCAAGCGCAAGGCAAACGGTTGGTGTTGGTTGTAACTGGAAAAGGCAAACAACGCGATGATGGCGGGCCGATCCCAGTTCGGTTCGGAGTGTTGCGTCATCAGGTGCCGCAGTGGTTGTCTTTGCCGCCAATGTCATCAGTGGTTTTGCAAGTCACACAGGCCCATTTACGTCATGGTGGCAGTGGAGCTTACTACGTGTACTTACGCAGAACGCGCTAACATGTGCCGATATCTGTTAATGCCGATCCATGTGCATAGACTGGCGAACAGAAAATAGACTGAGACACCCATATACTGTGTGTTCAGGTCAACGCCGGCGTCAATTAAAACGCCTGTCACTCCGGGGCCAATAGCAGACCCTAAAACCATCACGGCCGTCGCCATCGCCTTGATCGATCCGATATGTCGAGTGCCGTAAAATTCGGCCCAAAATGCATTGGGCAGGGTCGAATTCGCCCCCGTTGTCAGCGCCAAAAAGACAAATCCCAAAGCTGCGTGCGTCAGTGACCCTGACAATGCGAAAATGGTAAAAGCAACCACCATAGGAAGTTGATAAATCGGGATCAGTCGCGCTGTTCCAAATCGATCCAATGCAATGCCTGACGCGATCATCGCGACAATTGCCATGGCTGTATAAAGTGGGAACAAAGCCACCAAAGACAAATGACTCCAATCTTTGAGCCCAGCAAAATAAACCTGATGGAAGAAGAAGGCGGTGTTAAATGCTGACGGTCCTAAAATCGCAGGGAACATGAACCAAAAAAGAGGATGACGTAGGGCGGCCTTGCGAGTCCAATGTGCACCACCCATCCCGGCACTTTGGTTTTCGTTGGCCATGGACTGAGGTGTGCGTTCAGTCCTTAGCAATGCCAGTAGGATCGGAATACCGGCAAGTGCAATGATGGCGGCGACGACCCAAAGGGAACGCCAGTGAAACAGGTTCAACAACGCAACAAATACGATTGGGAGCATCGCCTCACCCATGGCAAAGCCTAGCGATGCCACCGAGAGCGCACGACCCCGTGTTGCCACAAACCAACGAGCCATTGAAACAACGGCTATGTGGCTGCACATGCCTTGCCCCGTGAGCCGCAAGGCAAAGATGACAACAGGCAATAGCGCTGCATATGGATTTAGTGCCATTGCAACGCATGCGACCGCCAACATGCCAAAGATCAAAACGCCGAGCGTTCGTGCGCGAAATACATCTGTCAAGCTGCCCGCCCAGATCATCGTCGCTGCTGAAGCCATGGTGCCAAGGGCATAAGTTGCCCCCCAACCCCCGTGACTAAGACCAAAATCAGCCTGAATTTCTGCGGCAAAAATTGAAATGAAATATGTTTGCCCGAAGGAAGATAGCAGGGACAACAACGCCCCGGCAGTTAGCCAATTTCGGTTTTGTTTCAGGAAAGCGAAAAGATCTGCGCGCAGCTTAAGAGGCGTCACTAACGATCGCCTCCAGACACGACAGAAGTGTCTTCATTATTGATTTGTGACGTGATGCGCCGTTGGCCTGGCAACAATACAACCGCTCCGTTACCGCCGCGCAAAAACTTTTGATCAAGGTCCGATGAACGGCGCAGCAATTGGATCAACGCCGGTGATCCGGCGGCTACGAAGTGATTGCCCGACCTAAAATCCGTAAATTCGCTGACGTCCAAAATGGTTATGGGCAGGTCTGACACATCATCCAAGTTTGAGATATTGCCCAATTGTGTTTTTTGGCCGCGCAATCGTGAAGACACGCGCAAAACAGCATCCTTGCGGGATACGACTACGACAAACGGATCGGGGATGGTTTTGATGCGGTCGAATTGGCTGCGGAACACTTCGATATTGATGTCAGGTGAAATCAGTATGACCCCACTTATGTTTTCCCCAACCCAACCGGGTTGTCCAATTTCCAACTGACGAAAGGTCTCCATCACCAACGCGCTGCCCATCGAATGTGCTACGACATTCAGGTCTATTTGACCGGCGGAACGGATGGATTTCAGCAGCTCGGCAAGCCCATCGCGCGCAAATAGAGCACTGTCGCGGTCATATTCATAGCCCAATGGATTGCCGCGGCTGGGCCAGGCATAGCTGACATGGGCCCCCGGCAATTCCAGGTCATGGGCCAGTTGCGCCATTCGAAAGGCAGAGTCCGAAAAACTATTGTTAAAGCCGTGCACAAAGACTGTCACATCCCGGCTATTCGTCGAGCGCTGACCGATATCTGATCGCAAGTTATGCGCAAACTGAGAAGTGGTTTCGAACGGTATCAGTTCAGCGATGGCAAAATCGCGTTCTGGCTTTGGTTTGTCAAAGCCATCTGACACACTGCCCAATTCTCGATTTGGCGGGATCGACACCGTGGCTTGCAATAGCTGCAATTTGGTCGATCGTTCGATCCCAAATTCTCCGGCTTCGTTGAGATCGCGCGTGGTTCCAATATAGACTGTCTTGTTCAGTCCAAAATTCAGCGCTTCAGGCACAATCGGAGCGGCGGTGCGGTCGCTGCATCCTGCGATGGTAAATGCCAAAAAGAGTCCGACCCATCGCATGATTTCATCCCAGCTGTTGTTATTGCCGCTTTAGCCGAGATTATCAGCCGCGACTACAACACATACCGACTGAGGTCAGTTGAACGCGACAACTCGCCGAGGTGTTCTTCGACAAAGGCAGCGTTGACCACAATATCTTCTCCACCGCGATCGGGTGCGGTAAAAGACAGCTCTTCAAAAACCCGCTCCATCACGGTGTAAAGGCGACGTGCACCGATGTTTTCAACACTTTGATTGATCTCGGCCGCAATGCGGGCGAGGGCGCGGATGCCATCAGGTTCAAAGCTGACTGTGACCTTTTCGGTCGCCATTAGGGCCGAATATTGCAATGTCAGTGCGTTGTCCGTTTCTTCGAGAATGCGAACAAAATCGTCTTCAGTCAGTGCGCGAAGTTCCACGCGGATAGGCAAACGCCCTTGTAATTCGGGCAACAGATCAGATGGTTTTGCAATATGGAACGCACCTGATGCAATAAACAGGATATGGTCAGTTTTGACTGGTCCGTGTTTGGTGCTAACGATTGTACCTTCGATCAACGGAAGCAAATCGCGCTGCACGCCCTCGCGGCTGACGTCACCGCCGCGCGCATCTGAACGTGCGCACACCTTGTCGATTTCATCCAGAAATACGATCCCATTTTCCTGCACGGACTCAAGTGCAGCTTTGGTTACGGTTTCATCATCGAGCAATTTGTCAGCTTCTTCGCTAATCAGCACATCATAGCTTTCGGCGACTGTCAGCTTCTTGCGCGTGGTGCGCCCGCCCATAGCTTTGCCAAACAGATCGCCAAGATTCATCATGCCTGCGCCACCACCCGGTTGACCGGGAATATCCATCATTGGGAACGGGCTTGACGTGTCCGCAACTTCCAACTCAATCACCGTGTTGTCCAATTCACCCGCACGCAATTTTTTGCGGAACATGTCGCGCGTGCCATCCCGCGCATCCGCGCCTGCAATGGCCGAGATTACACGATCCTCCGCGGCTTGTTTTGCTTTCGTACGTACATCATCGCGCATCAATTCACGGGTCTGCGCGATGGAGGAATCAACAAGGTCACGGATAATCTGTTCGACATCGCGCCCGACATAGCCAACTTCCGTGAATTTTGTCGCCTCAACCTTTAGGAACGGCGCGCGCGCCAGTTTCGCCAGTCGGCGGCTGATCTCGGTTTTTCCGACCCCGGTGGGCCCAATCATCAGTATGTTCTTGGGATAGACTTCATCGCGTAGATCATCACCCAGCTGCTTGCGGCGCCAGCGATTGCGTAGTGCCACAGCAACAGCCCGTTTGGCATCCGTTTGCCCGATTATGAAACGGTCAAGCTCTGAAACGATTTCGCGCGGGGTAAGATCAGTCATCGGGGTCTCCTTTGGTCGACTACCTAACCACTCGTCACAGAAACGCAACCACACTCACATTTGCGTAGAGGGTCATGTAATGTGCTGCCGCTTCTGTCATCCTGTTTTCTACACAACCATCGGAGCACACAATGAATCGTCGTTCTTTTTTCTCTTTCGCCGCTGGCGCAGTTACAGCAGTCTCTGCCTCAACCGTTTTTGCGGGCGGTCATGGCCGCACAGGTAAATTCAAAGGCACAAATAACCACGTGACGACTGGCACAGCAGAAATTGCCGGAAATCAAGTTAACCTGTTGGGCGATTTCACGTTTGACGGTGCCCCTGATCCAAAAGTTGCGCTGGGCAAAAACGGCTATGACTCTAAAACTTTGATGGGTCTGCTTAAGTCGAACAACGGTGCGTCCAGCTACCAAATTCCTGCTGGTATCGACCCAAGCGAATACAACGAAGTTTGGATTTGGTGCGAAAAGTTCAATGTTTCGCTGGGCGTAGCAAAGCTTAACTGACCCCGGCTTTGAAATTTGTACGAGCCACCATTTGTTGGCGGCTCGTTTTCGTTTGTGGCAGATCAATTAGGCCTTGATCGCTTCCACCGTTAAATTTCCGTTGGTGTAGACGCAGATATCTGCGGCAATCGCCATCGCATCGCGCGCTACCGCCTCCGCTGTGCGATCGCTGTCCATCATTCCGCGTGCCGCGGCCAGCGCATAGTTGCCGCCTGAACCAATCGCTGCCACGTTGTGTTCCGGTTCAAGCACGTCACCTGCCCCAGTGATAACCAGCAGATCGGTGCCATCTGTTACGATCAACATGGCCTCAAGTTTCTGCAGGTACTTGTCGGTGCGCCAATCCTTTGCCAGCTCGACACTCGCGCGGGCCAATTGACCTGGCGTGGCCTCCAGTTTGGTTTCCAATCGCTCTAACAAAGTAAATGCATCTGCGGTCGACCCGGCGAAGCCAGCGACAACATCAAAGCCACCAGGGCTTAGGCGGCGCACTTTGCGGGCAGTGCCCTTGATGACCGTTTGACCCAACGACACTTGCCCGTCGCCTGCGATCACAACCTCGCCGTCCTTTTTCACGCCAATGATTGTGGTTCCGTGCCAGCCGGGAAAGTCGGATTTGGCCATGTCGCTTCTCCTTATTGCTGAGCATCTATATGCGGTCTAACGTCGGTAGCTTCAATCCGGGCATTTAATGTGGTTCTTTTAAGTTATGAAAATTATTGGTTCGGACCATCGGATGAAACAAGCGCTGTCTGATTGGACCGACATTGCGCCGACACTTGGGTTGGACCCAGCGTCCTTCCGGTCCAAGCTGATTTGGCAAAAGGATGAGGCCACCCGAAGCCATGTTGTGATGCGATTGAAAGGACCGCGCACGCTTATCCTGAAACGCACATTTGTGGCGCAGGACAATGAAAATCTGGTGGAAAAAGTTGTTACGCAACGCGACGCTTTTCAAAGGCTGACGGCTTACCCAAAGGCAAACGTGCCGGAAGTGCTTTTTGCGTCCGATGACGGCAAGATCGTGATCATGGCAGAGGCAACAGGAAAGACCTTGAATGATCTTTTGGTGTTGGGCCGCTCACATGACCAAATGTTGCGACGTGCCGGGGTTTGGTTGGCCGCCTATCACGCATCCGGCCCGACAGAGACGCGCACGTACCAGCCGCATTTTATGGTGAAGCAGGCTGAGCGTTTGGCAAAAAGCGTCGCAGAGAAAGAGATATCCGTCGCCTACTCAGATCAGTTCATACAGTGCTGCGTGCAGATCGAAGGCTTGGCAGAGCAGGCTTTGGATCAGCAAACCACGTCATCGTGCAAGCACGGAGATTTTAATCTGCGCAATATCCTTTTGGGACCAGATGGAGAGACGGGACTGGACTTCAAGCCTGCTTCGACAGCCCCGGTTGGTTTCGATATTGCGCGATTATTGATGGACTACGCCGAACTGTTTCAGCCCATCCAAGACGTGCCGCGTGGGGCTGTCTTGTCGAGAACCACGTTGGATGCCTTTTTCAAAGGTTATGATGTAGTGACACGCGATGATCCGGCTGTTCGGTTCTTGCCGTATGTTCAATTGTTGAATGATTGGCGTGCTGTTCCGACGGTTGTAGCGCGGCGTAGCTGGAGACAGGCAGCCCGCATGGATAAGATTTTAGCGCTGGCGCAGAATGCTTTTGACCTCAAATAAAAACGGCCCCCGAAGAACGAAGGCCGCTTGGATTCTTGAAGCGTTTCAGAGTTAGATCGACTCTTCAATCCAGCTTTGCAGCGCTGCCTTTGGTTTGGCACCGGCCATGTTGGCCACAACTTGACCGCCTTTAAAGATGAACAGAGCAGGAATACCGCGCACGCCCATTTGAGCAGGCGAATTCGGGTTCGTATCCACGTCAACTTTGACGATTTTTACTTTGCCTTCCATTTCAGCCGACAGCTCTTCCAGAGCTGGGCCGATCTGTTTGCAGGGGCCACACCATTCGGCCCAAAAGTCCACAACAACGGGGACATCGGAATTTTTGACTTCGGCGTCAAATGTTGCATCGGTTACGGCCTTGGTTGCCATTTTGAGTCTCTCCTGACGGGATCCAGCGTAGGGTGGCAACCTATGTATCAATGCCCGCATCGTCAAGATATGGCGTACGCGACAGGGCTTTCGTCACGATATCGTGCGGTAATTCCATCATCTGGCCACTGCGCGTCCAAAGAATGCCAAGCTTCACGGCGCGGTCGGGATAGACCTGCGCCATTGCATGTGCGTAGGCCCCCATTTGGCGCAATACCCCTTCGGGGCAATCTTGGGGTGTGTCGGGAACAGTGCGATTGCTTTTGAAATCGATGATGTGAACTGAGTCTGCCGTAACAATCAGTCTGTCGATCGTGCCATGCATTCGATGTCGGCCAAGTTGTGCGGTGACGGGTACTTCGGCCAGTGTTGCTCCATCAAATACAAAGCGCAGATCAGGGTTGTTCAATACCGCCTGCGCTTCGTCATAAGCAGCTTGTTTTAGGGATTCAGACAATGTGCCCGGCAGCGTCGATGGTTGATCCACCATTTGAGTTTCAAGGACATAGTGCACCAGCGTCCCAAATGCCTTAGCTTCTTCTTCGTCAAGTCCATCGCCGGGCAACGCCTTTGCGCCGCCCAAATCAGAGGGTGAAAGCGTGCCGTCCGTTTGCGATAATTCAGGAGCGGGACTGTCAAAATAGGCGGGTAGATCAAGTGGCCTTGGTTGCATCACGGAATTCTCGACGCGATCTGCAAAATCCCATGACCCGTGTTCCATGCGTAGGCCTGACCCCACGGGTGTTATGAAATCAACAGCATTTCCAGCACGCATCGCTTTCTCCACGCGTTGGTGCCAGTCGTCCCCGTTCTTGTCCAATTCGCCTGAGGCGCCAACGATTAACCACTTTTCCGCACGTGTTAGAGCCACATAAAGCAGCCGTAACGACTCTTGTCGATGAGAGTTTTTCATTTCTTCGACTTGCGCGGCCATGGCTTCGGGTTGTGCCGTGCTAGGCATCTTCCAGACAGGAACGCCATTCATTGCAATCACTTCATCCCTGATTTGCAGGTCGCGCTTGCCGCACTCTGGCAATATCACGATCGGCGACTCTAACCCCTTCGATCCATGCACCGTCATTACCCGGATTTGGTTGGACGCGCTGTCGATTTGACGCTTCACCTCAAGGTCATCGGTTTCCATCCATGTTAGAAACCCCGTCAAGCTGGGTACTGACGCACGTTCGAAGGCCAAAGCCTGAGACAACAATGCGTTAATTCCATCCTCGGCCTCAGCTCCAAGTCGCGCAAGCAGGCGCTTGCGACCGCCGTGTCGGGTCAAGATGCGTTCGATTAGATCATAGGGCCGCAGGAAATCAATATTGTCCCGCAAATCTGTGAGTATCGAGACTGTTTCACGATAAAGTTCACCTTTCTTGCGCAACTCTGCCCAGAGAAAAGGGTCTTTGCGATGATGTGCGAGGGTAAACAGGTCTTGTTCTGACCATTCGAACAATGGGGATCGCAAAGCCGTCGCAAGAGACAAGCTGTCATCCGGCGTCGCAAGAAAAGACAGCAGTGCACCAAGATCACGCACAGCGACCTCCGCGCCCACTTTCAAACGATCAGCACCGGCTATTGGGAGTTCGGCCTCTTTGCAGGCGCGGATAATATCGGAGAAAATGCCGCCTCTGCGTTGAACAAGGATCAGAAAATCACGAGGTTGCACAGGGCGAGCCCCGTCTTTGTCTGGGATCAGAACTTTACTGTCGACCATCTGTTTTATCTGGCCTGCAACGGCTCGCGCGAGGACGCGATACTGATGTTCAGCACTGCGCCGGTCCAATGGATCAAACCAGTCTTGCTCAGTTTCCTTTTCTGGTTTTGGGACCAGCGGCCAAAGATCGACGCGCCCGGGCAGGTCAGCGTTAAAGGCGATATGTTCACCTTCGCCGAAGCCGGCTGAGGCTGCGCTGTCGAATACGGAATCTACCAAACTCAAGATCGCAGGCGAGGACCGGAAAGAGTAATCCAGTGTTAAAGATCGCAGTTCTTGTCCGGTTTGACCCAATTTAGAGCCGAATTCCTGCTGCATCCGGTCGAATTCACGCGGGTCGGCCCCTTGAAAGGAATAGATCGACTGCTTCTTGTCCCCAACGACAAAAATGGTCCGTGTCACGTCGGCACGGGCACCTTCGCCGCTGGAAAATTCTTCTGCTAATCGGCGGATCACGTCCCATTGTGTTGGGCTGGTATCTTGTGCCTCGTCCACCAAAATATGGTCGATGCCACCGTCAAGGCGATACAAGACCCACGCAGCCACTTGGTCATCGCTAAGAAGTTTACGTGCCTTCTGAATCAGGTCGTCAAAATCAAGCCATCCCCGGCGCTGTTTGGCTAAGGTGTAGCTGTGTGCGAAACGGCGCGCGAATTGATGCAGCACGACGGTCCTTTCCGCCGCATCTAGCGCAAGACGGGCAGAACGAGCGTTTTCCACCCGGTCCATAAGAGCTTCGAGATCTGACATAAGATGTGCGGCGTGTGTTTGCGTGCCTTTGGTTGGAAATCGCTTTTTGCGGGCTCCTGCCTTGGTCAGAAATGCCCCTTCGGCAATGGTTAGGCTTTCCGTGTCCAAAGCGACCATTGCTTTGAGCGTTTCAGCGACTGCACTATCTGTTACGCCTTGGGAGGCAAGAACGGGGATCAAGGCCTGCAACATGTCCCAATCACCCGGCGCAAAGGCATCTTGCGCGATCGTTTCCAGGGTCAGACCCGCAGGCTGATCAAAAAGTGCAAGTGCTGCATCAATCGTCAGGTCTGAAAACTGCTCTGAACTGCCGACAATAGCTTTGGTCAACTTAAGGAAGTCCTCGCCAGAATATTGCCGTGCAAGCGCTGTTAAAATTGGTTTGTCAGGCCCGTCCGCCATTAGATCCACCAGTTCGGCGCGAAGCAGATCTGCGGCGCGGTCTTCGATCTCGGTAAATTGAGGGCTGACACCGGCTTCGAGTGGAAAACGCCTTAATAGAGACGCACAAAACGAGTGGATCGTTTGAATCTTCAGCCCACCTGGCGTCTCGATCGCGCGGGCAAACAATGTTCGGGCACGCAGCAAATCCTTGGAACCGGGTGTTCGATCAAGGCCAAGTTCCGCAAGGGCGGCACGCAAACTGTCATCGTCTAGCATTGCCCATGCTCCCAGCCTTTGGAACAAACGGTTCTGCATCTCCGAGGCGGCGGCTTTGGTATAGGTCAGGCACAGGATGTGCTGTGGTTCGACTTCTTCGAGCAACAGTCGAGCCACGCGATCCGTCAAAACCCGAGTCTTTCCTGACCCCGCATTGGCCGATAGCCAAGTTGAAGTCATGGGTTCGGCTGCACTATGTTGTCGGCGGGTCGCTTCGTTCATTTGCATCAGTCCAGTACCTCTGGCATGGCTTCTGCCGTCACATCCCACTCTCCGAAACGCGCAAGCTGGTCATAGTCCCGAGCATCCGTGTCTTTTTCCATTGCACGGCGCGAGGTATAGCCCTTGCCACCTTCAAGATAGGCGGACAACAGGCTGACAAGTTCCGCCAGAATTTTGGTCGTTGGTTCATCAGCGACGGGCGCGTCGACTGTTGCAGGATTAGACCCTAATCCAATGAATTGTGCCGCACGCACGGAACGTATGCCTAGTTTTTCGAAAGCACCTTCTTCGACCATGGCCGCTTCAATCAGAAGCTGTTTGTCAAAGTGTTTTTGCTTGTCTTTGGCTGGTGGTGCCCCTGTTTTATAGTCGTAAATTATTGCATTGCCGTCTTGATCCACATCGATCCGATCTGCTCGGCCTTCAAGCGTTGTTGCAATTGCAGGTAGGGTCAATCGACCAACAGCTTCATCTTCGAACAAAGTTGGCGCGGCAATAGATTGTCGGATTGCTTCGGTTTCGACAATCCACGTAGCGGCGCGTTCAAAGCGGGCCAACCAAAGCGCGCGGGCTGCAGGCCAAGGCACGTCGGTGTTCAAAACGTTGTTGGCGTGCTCCATCAAGGTTGCGACATTCAATGCATCAGGATCATCAAGCGTAGCTTTGACAAACTTTTCCATCACGTCGTGAGACAATATCCCGCGCAACAAAGCATCAGGTGTTTGAACTAAGGGCCGTAAAGCGCGTAGCCGTAGGCAATGTTTTGCGTAAATCGCATAAGGATCCCTGATTAGGGTCTGAATTTCCGTAACTGTAAACCTCCGTGGGCGGGCTGAGGCAGGTGGGCACGGCGCTGGGCGCCGAGCTTTTTCTACATTCGGTGCTGCTTCAAGTTGCCGAGCGCGTGCGAGCCAAATGGCACCCCTGTCGAACATATCTTGCCAAATGTCCGGCGCACCTTGGGTAGCAAGACCAGACAGCAGATTTTTCAATCGGTTAATCCAGCGTGAAGGCACTGTCTCCGCATCTTCGGAACGGATCGAGCGTGTTAACCATACTTCCGGTGCGGCGATGGCTTGTTGAAAATCATGGGCCGAAAGTCCAATCCGCCGTTCTGGCAGAAGCAACCCGGCATCAAAGCGCATCTTGCGATTTAACCAAGGGTCGGGTTTTGACGCTTCGGGCCATGTGCCGTCGTTCAAGCCTGCAAGGATCACGAGGTCCGCACCCTGCACGCGCGCCTCAAGTGTACCCCAAATCATGATGGTGGGGTGGGGTGCGTCGCGGTCGCGTACCTCGCCTTGGCTAAGAACTCGGCTGACGAGCGCGGCATAATCCGAAGCAGTCAGTTCAGGGCCATGGTGTGCTTCGTCTGCCAAAGCAGCCATTGTTTGGCGCGCTGCCTGTCCGGCCTTTTTCAGCCACAACTCGCCCCCATCTTTGCCAGACGCTCCGTTTCCAACAGCCTCTGCCAGCGTAATATGGCGGGCCACCCAATCAGTTAGGGGCAGGGGGCCGAACACTGTTTGCCCACAGATCACGTCAGCGACCCAACTGGCCCATTCCATCATTGCCTCAGAGTTGTTTTTGTCTGCCTCGGCAGCGCACGACAGCAAGCTGGCGCGTTCGGGATAAGGCAAACCTTGTCGGCGCATCCGCAGTTCTAGCTTTTGCGAATTTAGTTGGTGCGAATTGCGGTCTTGACCGGAGTGGGTCAGTGGGTGCTTCAAAAGTGTCAGTAGTGTTTCGGCATCCAATGGGCGCTCAAACAGGTTGGCTAAATGGCGTAGAAATCGACCCGGAGGTGACAAGTGCAAGGGCGTGCCCGCGCTATCGTCTGGCAAGATGTTCCAACGGTCTAAAGCGGCAGTGACCTGACGGGTCAGCATGCGATCTGGCGTGATCAGGGCGGCACGTTGTCCGGTTTCAGCCGCTTCACGCAAGCGCATGGCAATGGCGATTGCTTCAGCGCGGGGTGTGTCTGCTTCGATCAAGGTGATGGGAGCGCAGGCAGCGCGGAGGTCCTGCAAGCCCGGCCCTTCGCTGCGCCACGCGTCCGTGACTGGGGCCGGACGCAAAGCAAGGGACACCAGTTTGTTGCGCGCAATCGACGGTGCGGCATCATTCGACCATGGGCCAATGTCTGAAGGGTGAAGACCAAGCGCGTCAGCAAGCTTCAAAAAGCGGAACTGCGGGTGATCTTCACCAGCCTTGTCCTCTGCCATTTGATCCCAGACGTGCGGCATATCAAAGTCGAAACCGGGCAGGACGACAGCCCCTTGCGGTAGGGTCGCGACGGCCTGCATCAACAACTGCGTGGTGCCGCGTGATCCAGTTGAACCAACTATCAACATAGGGTCTTGGACTGGGTTTTCCGCCCAATGCTGTGCCAATTGCAAAACGGTTTCTCGCTGGCGCCCTTCTGGGTCGGGTGCACTGGCAGAGGCATCGATATAGGATTGCGCAATGGCGATGAATTGCTGTGCCCGCGCCCAGTGCCCTGACTGGTCGGAAACATCCAAATTGGCGATATCGTCGGCGTCGACACCTTCGCCCTGCATTTCGTCCATAAGTCCTGCAAGGCTATCGGCAAGATCAAATCCAGCTGTATCAGGGGCAAGATCAGGCTGTTGTTCAATCAGCTTGTTGATCAAGGCCACCAACTGCAGTCGTCGCCGCAAAGGAGTGGATGGTTCAGGCAACGGTGAATTTGGCAGTAGATCGTCAAGCTGCGAGATCATTCGGATACGCGGTAACAGACGCGGTGGACCAGCATCAAACAGGTCACGCAGACGTCGCGCCATGCGTTTGGTATTCACAAATAAAGTGACACGCGCCCACGCTTCGGGGGGTGCATCGCCTAGCCGTTGTTCCAATCCTCGAATAACGGCAGCGGGGAAATCAACGCCCATGGCGCAGCCAAACACGCGGGGTTCAGAGGATGGGTCAAACATGGTGCTGCGCCAGCATCTCTTCGGCTTCAGTTATGCCTGCGGGGTGACCGACATCACACCAGTGGCCGGGATATGGCAAACCAAAGAGCCGATTGTTCTTGGCCATGATATTCCACACCACATTTAACGAAAAGGCGGCGTCGGGCACCTGTTCCAGCAAATCAGTCTTCAGGATTTGCGCCCCACCATAGACGGTATTGCCACCGCGGTGCAGCTGACCTTCATCATCGATGCGGAAATCTCCGGCGCCTTCTCGGCCATGGACTTGTTCCATTGGAATGCAGATCAACAAGGCGTCCATACGTGTAGGGTCCCATGCATTCATCAACAGACGCAAAGGATTTGGTCCAGCCCACACGGCATCAGAATTCAGCGTGGCGACGGGTGCAGAGCCAAGAACCGGCAAAGCGTTTCGCAGGCCTCCACCAGTTTCTAGAATATCAGGCAGTTCGCGCAGGGTGTGCACGTCGGATTCCTTCAAGTGCTCCTCAAGCATGTCTGGCAAGTAGTGTAGGTTTGCAACGATAGGTGTTGCCCCAGCGTCCTGTCCAAGTGTCACAGCGTGGTCAATCAACGCACGCCCAGCCACTTTAACCAACGGTTTGGGTTGGTGCGCAGTCAAGTGCAACATCCGCGTGCCGAACCCCGCGGCAAAGATCATCAAGGCAGGGGGTGCGTGGCGCATTGGTCTTTGAGCTTTTGTAAAAGGGAAGGGGAGGGCTTGGGAAAATCTGTGTCAATCAGTGGTTTTACATCAGCCAGCGCTGGGTGCGATAGGTTGGTTTGGATATGGTTCCATACGCGCGGGATCAGATCGACGTAATGCGGTTTGCCATAGGCCAGAGACAAGCGCGCAAATACGCCAAGAATCCTTAAGTTGCGTTGCGCACCCAGCAGGGCGTAGGCGCCTTCGAAACTCTCGGTATCCAAACCTGTCGCCGCTAAATAGCGGGCAACCATCATCTGTTTCATGGACGCAGAGACATCGCGCCGCGCGTCCTGTGCAATGGATACCAGATCATAAGCCGGATGCCCGAGCATTGCGTCTTGATAATCCAACAGACCAACCCGCGCAGGTCCATTGCGGTCAGGCAACCACAATAGGTTCTCTGCATGATAGTCGCGCTGGATCAATACTGGCGAAGCAGCATCCAGTGGGGCAAGGGCTGCGTGAAATGTAGCCTCGAACCGATTTTTGGCGGCCATGTCCACGTCTCCAGTTGCGCCAAGCTGGTACCAGTCATAGGCAAGCGCGGCGCGTTCAGTCATGACTGTGGCATCATAGTGCAGCAACTCAGGGGCAGGTGTGCGATGTAGGTGCACCAAAACATCGACCGAGGCTTGGTAAAGCGGTTTTTCAAGTGCAGGATTGTCGATCATTACTCGGGCAAACAGATCATCCCCTAGGTCCTCGATCAGTAGAAAACCGTTCACTTCATCCCGCGCAAAAACCTGCGGTGCAGAAAGTCCCGCGGCGCGCAAATAATCCGTGATAGCAACAAATGGGCGGACGTCTTCGCCTTTATCTGGCGGAGCGTCCATCAGGATCGCCGTGTTGTTTAACCCGCGTTGCACACGTTCATAGCGACGGTTCGAAGCATCCCCTGCCACCAGTTTACGCGGCAGATCACCCCATCCGGATTGGATCAGAAAGGTATCAATCAACGCAGAACGATCAGGCATGGTGTACCCCTTTTGACAGGCGGCGCGCCCATTTTTCATCTGTCCATGATAGACGCGCTCGACGACCATCTCCAGCTTGGTCAATTTCGATATTAAGTGCATCAGACGGCTGAAAAGGGCCCAGACGGTCCGGCCATTCGATCAAACAAATCGTATCTTCAAAGGCGTCAATCAGGCCAAGTTCGTCAATCTCTGTGTCGGTTGAGATGCGGTAGAGATCGGCGTGCCACAGCGTGCCAACATGCGTGTCGTAGGTTTGAATGAGCGTGAAGGTGGGCGAAGGTACGTCTTCTGGTGCGATTAAAATCGATTGGATTAGAGCGCGCGCGAAATGCGTTTTCCCAGTACCAACTGAGCCGCTCAATAACACGACATCGCCGGGGCGTAGGTTTTGACCTAAAGAAATTGCACAAAGGGCAGTCGCGTCGGCATCGGGCCAATCAAGGATCAAGGGGCTTGCAGTCATGTCGCCAAACTATCGGCATCCCTCGGCGCTGCAAGCGGAATGACCTACGTTAACAATTGGAAGCTATAGAACTCTGAACTGGGTAGGTTAGCGTAGCACCTCAGGAAAGCGTACGCACCTTTTCTGCGCCCAGATTTTCGACAAACCGAATGACCGTTGCGCCCGAAGCGATAGGAGATAAGCGCACAACATAAGAGCCATTGTTTACGTGTTTGACGTCCGCCTTCCAAGGTGCACGTTCGCCAACCTTCATCACAAAATCACGCATATCGGCCCATGCGGGGTTAGGCGCGCTTTGATTTTGCCATTGTTTTATGGAATCCATGATGGTTACGTCAGCAAAGCTGCAGTCGGGATCCATTTTCCACATCGCGCGATAGGCAGAGTTGCAAAACGTCAACACCCCCGCCGATGAAAACACAGCCAACGCATCCTCAAACGTGTCCATCAGCGATTGGCCCAGCTCAAGTTCAGCTCTGAAATTGCGGGTGAGTGAGATCTCGGCAGTGATGTCCTCGATCAGAAAGGCGACTGCTCCATCAGGATGTGGGCGTCCGCTGACGCGGTACGTGTGGCCCGTATCGAGGTTCCATGTCTCCTGATAGCTTGCGTGGGTCGCAGCGGCGATCATGTCTGAAATCTCTTGCCGCCACGAACTGTAATTTTTGGGTTCAGGCATTACTCGATTGTCGCGTAAGCGGTCAAAAAAGGACAAAAGGCTGGGTCGTCCGCTAAGGAACTCGACGGGCAGAGACGAAAGATCAACCATTGCCGGATTGAATAATGCAAGCTGACCATTGCGATCAAAGATAGCCAAACCGATAGACAAGTGTGCAAAGGTCTTTGCCAGCGTCTGCACAAAGTTGCGCTGGGCAACTTCGGCATGGATGACGGCGTTGATGTCGATGGCGTGATAGATAACATTGGTGCCAGCATGGGTCGCGGTGACGTTGTACCATTCTGTTGTTTTGTTGTGCTCAACTTTGATTGGTACGCGGATGGTGCGTTTGTCTCGCAAATCATCGGGCTCAAAGCTGAACAAAGGCTGATCGTTAGAATCCTGCATTGGGCGCGCAATTTCAGTCAGAGCAGCATAGGCTGTGTTATGCCATTGCACCTCACCTTCCGCATTTGTCAGCCAAATGGGATAGGGTGCGTCGATAGCTGCAAGACGCAGGGTGTCTAGTTCAGCCTCAAGCGATTTGATTTCGTTGACTGCGCTGGCATCAGTCAAGAAGTCATCTTCGATCACGACGCGAGTCATTTCCTGTTCGCGGTCCAAGTGCAGGATAGCCGGGTCATCTGATGAAGCAGCATGCAGGGTCACAGACTGTACTTCATGCAGGGCATCAGCGCTAGGCAGACCTGGAAATCGTGACGTCAACGCCGCGCGCAGAGCGTGCCAATCGGTTTCGGCGTCTTCTTTGCTTAGAACCGTGCGCGCCTGCTCGGTTGCATGTTGCAGGTCAAGATCGCAGAACAGAAAATGTAGACCCTGCGGACTGGGTTGGGCAAAGGTCTTGACTGGCACCGACGAGCTGCAAAGAAAAGCGAGACCCGCAACGACTGCAGCTCCTGCGCACAAGAAAATTACGACGATTTCGATAAAAGGCACGCTGCGTCTCCTCTTTCTCGTGAGGCTTCACATTTGCTTTATCAAAGTTAACAGGGGGTTAAATTCTTCGCCATGAGTAGGCCTCAAACCTCTATTTGTTCGTTCTTTCCCTGTTTGACTGGATTTTCTCCGTTTCGGGCGTCAATTTTGCGCCGCGGCCAGCTGACTTGGACGATGGCGCCAGTGTGCAGACCTTCTTGCTGAGGTTCCGCGTACGGGTCCGAGCCGTTGGCAAACGTTAACTCAGCGCCTGATCGCTCAAGGAGTGTCTTGGCGATGAACAAGCCCAAACCCATGCCATTGTATTCGGGTCTTTGCGTTCGCTCTAAGCTAGACTTTCGGCGGCCGACAAATGGATCACCGATACGGCCCAAGACTTGTGGTGGGAAACCACGCCCATCATCCATGATGCGTAAAGTGATCTGATCGTTTGTCCAATGTGCTTCAACCCAAACGGTAGAGCGTGCAAAGTCCACAGCGTTCTGAATGAGATTGCGTAAGCCATGGATGATCTCGGGTTGTCGCAGAATGGCGGGTTGGTCGATTTCTTCCCCTGCCTCTGGATCGTGCGTGTATTGCACAGATTTGCCGCGATGCGCGTGTGGTTCTGCGGCTTCCTGGACCACAGTCATTAAAGGGGCCTGACGCAG
>CAZJAW010000001.1:0-30450 GCA_964544035.1 uncultured Rhodobacterales bacterium | reverse complement strand
CGTCACAGATCTCACCAGCAAGCTTCCAACGGCCCAAAGCTTCGCTTTCTTGTGCCGGTGCTTCACCTTCGACTTCGGAAATTCCGTTCTTACCACCGCGAAGCTGGAGCATGTTCAAATCGCCGCGTTCAAGAACGACACCAGACACTTTGGCCAGCTTGCCATCAAGTGGGATCGCACGGCTGTCGACGTTACTTTTGCCCTGACCGGATAACATCAGGGTTGTGCCCTCTTTGATCCTGTCGTTGCCTTCCGTCACGCGCACCAAAGGATAGGGTGTAAGCTCGATCACACCGGTGACGGTTTGGCGTCCGTAGTCAAAGCGGAACGCTCCCGGACCTGGGTCATCTTGGGCCACGCCAAGCGTCAGGCCAAGAGCCGCAAATGCCGCCATGAACAAGAAACAGGCGGCCAGCAAGAACCGCCGCAGCGGGCCTGGTGCTGGCAAATATCCCACAAAGAATGGTGTGTCTTTATCGCTCATGTCGTAACCTCCATCTGCGGGTGAAGCGGCGAGGGCACGGGATCAACGGGTGTGCCGGGTGGATTTGCGTTAGGGTCCACCTGTACGGATGTACCCTCTAGACGCAGGTTGTATGTCGGGACTTTCTCAGTGAACGGTGCCGGGGATTGGCCGTTGCGGACATTGTATTGAAAGCCGTGCCAAGGGCAGGTCACAAAACAATCAAGAACACGGCCTTCTCCCAAAGGACCATTCTGGTGTGCGCAAGCGTTTGAAATGGCACTAAGTTGCCCTTCCATCAGGAACACGGCGACCCGTTTGCCATCCGGCAGCAGCTTGATCTTGGCAAAACCTTCGGACATTTCGCTGACATCGCAAACCTCGATCCAGTCACCGGGTGCCGTTGTGATAGCTTTGTCCTGACGGCGTTCATGTAGTGCCGCCAAGAAATGCAACACGCCAACCGCTGCCGCGCCACCGACAAAGATCACGGTGAATGCATGCGCTTGTTGATCCTGCAAAATGCCCAAGCTGACGTGCGCAACGACGGACAGATAGGCAGGATAGATCAGGTAATGGACGCGTTTCCACACGGGCGCGGTCAGGAATTTCATCCAGAAGTCATGGCTGGTCGCAGCCAAAATGATCAAAACAGTCAGCGCAAAAATGCCAAACACTTCGAATGGGAAGCCAGACAATTGGCCATAGCTTGTGTTCGAAAACAATAAGGCCTCGTATTTGTCCGAACTTGAAAACGCAAAATACCAGTCGACAATGTAGGAGGCATGGGTGATCGCCACAAAGGTCGTCATCACGCCAAAATGGCGACGATTGTACAGTAACGGCAAGAACCGTGCGTCCAGCCGCGCCAACGGGCCGATACACAAAATGACCGTCAACATTACAAATGCACAGGCCCCAAAGGCGCGCGCGTTGTGGACTTGAGGATTGATCGGGCGTTCATGGGCTAGGATATCGGGCGACGCGTTCAAGAACACATACAAAAAAACCGCGACACCCAGCAGCATCACGGCGTCATAGAACCATTTGTTGTTGTTCCACTGAACGGGAATATATTTGACGCTCATTGGGTCACCTCCGAAGGCGCAGAAAGACGGACAGGTTCAAAGTCTGCGGGCCATGTTTGGCGGAGGTTAAGCCCCGTCAGGATAATCAGCGCGATGCCGATGGGCAGGATCATCCCCACAGCAAAGTGTGCTTTTCGAGGCGGGGCATACCGGCGTTCAAGAACTTCAGCGTTTGTTTCGTAGACGTACCAGCGCCACAATACCACCGGCCAGATCACGACCACCCCCGGTATCAGTAAAGCACGGAAAATATACGCGCCTCTGGCGTCTTCATCGATCCGATCCACGCCGATGGTCAGGAATACTGCAGCGATCACCGCGCCGATACTGGCCCAGATGCGCAGCCCCAACAAGATTGCTTCAGCTTGGTTCATGCGATGCCTCCGAATGCTACTCCAGACAGATCCGCCATATCGCGCTTCCATGTGGTTAGGTCATCCTGATTGAACTTTGATACATGGTCATGTCCGCAAGCACGCGCCATCACCTGCATCAGCTCAGTCGAGGCACTGAAGAAATTGGCAAGCTGTTGCGCAGATTTGTCCACCAACAGCCGGCTGACCAAATGCGGTTTTTGCGTCGCGATGCCCACGGGACAATTGTTGGTATGACACGCTCGCATGGCCAAACAGCCAATCGCCTGCATGGCGGAATTTGACACTGCAATCGCATCGGCGCCCATCGCCATCGCTTTGATAAAGTCGGCAGGTTTGCGCAAGCCACCCGTAATCACCAAGGACACATCATCGCGCCCAAGTTTGTCCAGATGCGCCCGCGCACGCGCCAGAGCAGGGATCGTTGGTACAGAAATGTTGTCACGGAAAATGATCGGAGCCGCGCCCGTGCCGCCACCACGCCCATCAAGGATGATGTAGTCCACACCAACCTCAAGCGCTGCATCAATGTCGTTTTCGATGTGCTGTGCGCTGAGTTTGTACCCGATGGGAATGCCGCCCGTACGCATCCGTACCTCGTCGGCGAACTCCTTGATCTGACTCGCTTCTGTCCATTCTGGAAACCGAGGGGGCGATACAGCAGCGGTACCCGGCTCTAGCCCGCGGACATTGGCGATCTTGCCTTGTACTTTTTCGCCCGGAAGATGCCCACCCGTGCCCGTTTTGGCCCCTTGTCCACCTTTGAAGTGGAATGCCTGAACGTGATCTAGCTTGTCCCAGCTGAACCCGAACCGCGCGGAAGCAAGTTCATACATATAACGGCTGTTTGCAGCTTGTTCTTCGGGCAGCATGCCGCCTTCGCCAGAACAGATGCCGGTGCCTGCCATTTCTGCGCCTACTGCCAAGGCGACTTTGGCGGTCTCCGACAGAGCGCCAAACGACATATCTGAAACAAACAACGGGATATCGAGGCGCAATGGCTTCTTAGCTTTTGGTCCGATGATAACGTCGGTGCCAACGGTGTCTTCTTCCATCAATGGTGGCTTGGCAAGCTGCGCCGTCAGGATCTGGATGTCGTCCCAATCGGGCAGTTCATTCCGTGGCACCCCCATGGAAGCCATCGCGCCGTGGTGACCCGTTTTGGTCAACCCATCGCGGGCATATTGCTGGATCAGACCGGTATAGGGTTCTTCTTCTGTGCCGTGGCTGGTATCGGCATAAAGCCCCAAATAAGCATCGCGGTTGAAAGGCTGCGGATTGTCTAGGCCCCACGCGTTGATCTCATCCGCATCAACGCAGATATTGTCGCCTTCGATCCATGACTTGAACTTGGGTAGCTTTTCTTCGTTGGCATAGGACGACACGCCTGTGTCCAAACGGTAATCCCAATTGTGCACGCCGCAAATCAGGTCCTTGCCACGTACATGACCATCCGACATCAGCGCGCCTCGGTGCAGGCAGCGGCCGTAGTACACTGCAACCTCGTCATCGAAACGGACCACCACAAGATCTACCTCGCCCACTAGCGCGTACTCGGGTTTTCTGTCTGCCAGCGCACTCAATTTGTAGATGGCTGTCTTGTTCATAGCTGTCCCTGTCATGTCTTTTTTTGTCAGTTGTGTTTTGTTATCACTGGTTTTGCAGTTACGTCGATCTCTTTAGCCTCGGCACAGTCGCCCATTCCCGCTATTTTTGCTCCATACCACTTGGCAGCAGGAGCGGCGCTTAATCCATGCAGCAATGCGCTTATCCACACGGCGTTCACAGCAATGTGTAGAACTTGCTCCCCAAACTCATGGGAGATTTGCTCAACCACCAGCAACGCGAATAAGGCTGTGGCCAATCCTCTTGGCCCAAACCAGCCAAAAAACAATCGTGTTATGGGTGCAGCATCGGTTCCCAGTAAAGAAAGCCAAATCGCAAGGGGGCGTACCACAAATAGGCTGATCAGTATCAATGCCAGCATTTGCCAAGTTAGATGTGCGATTGCGTCAGGCACTAAGGCTGCACCGAGCAACAAGAAGGCTGCCCAAGACAGCAACTGGCCTTCGCTTTCCGTGAACTCAAAAACGAACTTACATGCGCCTTTGACCACACCACCAAAGGCAAGGCCGGCCACAAAGGCAGAGATAAACCCATTGCCTCCGATCAAAACAGCCGCAAGATAGGCTGCCCCTGCCATGGCAAGTGCTCCGACCCCTTCGTAAATCTCAGAGGTGGTGTCATGGGCTTTTGCGCGCAGTAAAAGCCATCCCCCGATCCCGCCAAGCAACGCACCCACCAAGGGTCCAAGCAAGATTTGCTTGGCGCCAAAGATCACCCATTCGCCACCGTTTACTGTATTCTCGGCCGCCGTTAGGCTTGCGAAAAACAAGATCACCGGTAGAGCCAGTCCATCGTTCAGCCCGCTTTCAACCGTCAATGCGCGGCGGGGACGCATGGGGACATTGGGATTGGTTACTACTGCTTGACCAAGGGCCGCATCCGTAGGTGCCAAGATGGCAGCAATCAGCGCAATGGCGGCAAAGGGCCATGCAGGAAAAAGGATGGCCCCAGACAACGCGCCAAGCGCAATTGCGGCAGGTAAACCAATCAGCAACATCCGAGTTGGCCAGACATGCCGTTTGCGCAGGGCAGCAAGGTTAATTTGGGCGGCGTCAAGAAACAACAAGATGACCAGCGCGACCTCGGCAACAGGGTGCAGCAAGACTTCCATATCGTGTTCAGACAACAAGCCTGTCAGCGACAACACCACGCCCACAAAGATGAAAACCATCGGTGCGGTCAGAACCGAAGTAGAAAGGTGCTTCGCAATCATCGAATATGCAACAGTGACCATACAAACGATCAAAAATCCTGTCATATTTCCAGATCCCTTCGGGGCGCGCTGCATGTGTTGTAGAAGAAAATGATCAAGCTCCTGCGAATTGGTCAAGGCTGTTGGCATAGCGGCTGCTTGGAAAAACTGTCTTGAAAAGAGGGTTCATTCCAACGCGAAGTATGATTGCCAGCGCCAGAAACCAAAAGGCGCTACAAAAAATCGTATCAATTCGAATCCTTGTCTTTGGGGCGACACAGTGCCTGTTCGATGCGATCTGTGAAAGCGTCCTTCTTTCATACTAAGGGAGGTCACATTTTGTACCTGCTAAACAACAGCCGATGACTTGCTGCCGTTGTTCGAAGCATCTGAATTGGATAGTCTCCCCGATGTTTTTTTTGATCGTTTTGCCTGCTCGCTACTCTTTAGATGCTGCTGGGCGACATACGTTACACGCGCGCCCAATTTTGTTTGCGACCGGCTTGAAACCCGAGTGAAGTTTGAACTTCATGTCCTTTGATCGTAGACAGAGAACAGGCGGTCGATCGACTTGACTTCAAGACTCTAAGCTTGGAACGCGTCATACGTCTTTGACGGCATTCACTTATGGCGTACAAGGTTTTGACGAGCTGCAAGAAGAAGGCCTCATTGAAAGAACAATCAGAAATAGATGAGACAAACTCTGCCGGTTCTCAGGAGAATGACGCGAGCGCGGCCTTCGAAAAGTTGGTTCGAGAAAACATCGGCTGGATGCTGTCGCTTGCCAACGGACTACTCAGAGACGCGGCAAAAGCCGAAGACGTTGTCCAGAGTGCGTTTGCCAACATCCACAAGGGACTCGAAACGTTTGAAAATCGTGCTTCCATAAAAACCTGGATGCACCGGATTGTTGTTAACGAAGCCTTAATGGCTTTGCGTAAATCCAATCGTCTGAAAGAGCAGCCGTTGGATGAGCTAACGCCGGAATTTGACGCCAATGGCTGTCGGGTTTTGTCAGAGGTCGTCACCTGGAACACGCCTGAAACCGAACTTACTTCGCAGCAGACCCTAGCTATCGTGCGACACGAGATTAACTCGCTGCCGGAGGCCTACAGGCTTGTTTTGCTTCTCCGAGACATCGAAGGGATACCAACGACAGACGTCGCAGCGATGCTGGATTTGAGTACAGCTAATGTTCGCGTTCGACTGCATCGAGCGCGGGCAGCTTTGAAGAAACGGCTTGAGCCGCTGATATTACGGGGCGCTTTATGAACTTGATGACCGAACACCGTCGGCGGCGCATTAAAGGCGTGCTATTCAGGCTTCCTGGGATGATCACTTGCGAGGTTTTCGAAGATTTCATTTATGCATATCTTGAGGGCACTTTGCCAACGTCCCAACGGCGACTTTTCGAAATTCATCTGAAAGTGTGCAGATCGTGCAGACGGTATTTGTCCGATTACCGCAAGACGTTGGCAGCGACAAATGCGCTTGCGGTAGAAGACAAAGCGGCACTTGAGAAAGTTCCAGAGGATCTAATCGCCGCCATCATTGCTTCGAGGTCTTTTGAAAATAAGTGAGGTTTTTTCATCGGTCTTGACACTTTGCGGAGAATGTCATGCGTCATCAACAAGGCCAAATTCTTAAGATCGAAGTCAAGTTTGTCGCCAGATGAAATGGACCATAAAATTTGCCTCTGGCGAAAGAAATTGAGCGGCAACTTGCAGACGTCAACTTTTGCATGATGATCCTTAACCGATACAACTCTTTTAGCCTGCCTATCGCAGTGGCTGTAACTTCGGCCCGTATAGAGAACGGGAAAATTGATCAGGTTGCGTTTTTGCGCGGCAAAGCCTCATCGGACTACAAACTCTGCGTGCAATGCTCCAGCAGCTTTGATGCTTTTTAGAATATCTATCATGTCGCGAGGCGCGACGCCCAAAGCATTTAGACCGGCGACAACCTCTGACAAAGATGCGCCGTCAGGGATTTCCGCAAGACCAGTACCTTCATCGTCTTGGATGTCGACCGCCGTGCGGGGAACAACTACTGTTTCACCTTCGGCAAAAGGGTTCGGTTGGACGACGAGCGGTTGTTCTTGAACACGCAGGGTTAGGTTCCCTTGCGATACTGCAACCCGCGAGATTCGTACATCATCGCCCATGACAATCGTTCCCGAACGTTGATCAACAACGACGCGCGCTTTGCGTTCTGGTTCAACTGTTATGTTCTCAATCCGCCCCAAGGCATGGGCGACAGAACGCATACGGGTCAGCGGAACATTCAGGCTCACCGTACCGGAATCCTGCATTGTCGCGACCCGTCGCCCGAAATCAGAATTAATGGCTTGCTCTATGCGCGTTGCAGTTGTGAAATCTGCATCCCGCAACGCAAGTCGCATATCCGTTAAACTACTTAATTCGAAGTCAATTTCGCGTTCTACGCGGGCACCAGACGGAATGACACCTGCTGTCGGCACACCCTGTGTGACGCGCGCTCCTTCACCTTCCGCGACAGCACCTCCAGCAATTACCGTACCTTGAGCGACCGCATAAATCTGCCCATCGGCCGCGTTCATAGGCGTCATTATGAGAGTTCCGCCCAAAAGGCTTTTCGCGTCACCGATAGCTGAAATGGTCACATCAATCTGTGAACCGCTGCGCGAGAACGGCGGCAAGGTGGCCGTTACAAAAACAGCGGCGACGTTTTTTGGTCGAAATTGTTCACCTGTTACGTTGACCCCCAGTCTTTCAAGAATGTTTGTCATGATGTCTTCGGTGAACGGCGCGTTGCGCAATCCGTCCCCAGTGCCGTCAAGCCCGACTACAAGCCCGTATCCGACGAGATCATTTCCACGTACACCGTCAAATTCGACGAGATCCTTAATGCGAACTGGGCCAGCCGTTGCAAGTTGCGCAAAGAAAAGGGCTAATGTGAAAGTGAGAAAAAACCTCATCGAATGAAGTTCACAAATGACATGTCTGACATGCGCGCGGTGATGGCGTATAGGCTCTGCAGTTGAAATTGGACTGCCTCCAGTTCTGTTGCGGCTTCAAATGGGTCGGATTGAACAAGGGCACCCTTGGCAATCAAAAGTGCGTTTTCCTCAGTAGAATTTCGTGTCGCTAAAGCATCAATGCGCGCTTGAGCTGTGCCAACCGTCGCACTGGCAGCCGTTAATGCGCCATGTGCGTCAATTAGACTGTTTCCCGTTTCCGTTAAGAGTTCACGACGACTTTCGATGCTCAGGTTGAAGCTATCGTCGCCAGCGATAGCGGCAATGGCGACGTGCTTTAAAGCGTTACGAAAAACCTGATCATTGGCCTTGTGTTGCAGGGATACGGATTCCCCCTTGCCGAGTCGGAGCGGTGCCAAGCTTTCGTTTGAACCAGTGTAGATTTCAGCTGTGAAACCAGCCGGATCATCAAACCATGTATTTGCTGCAACGATAATGTCTTGAGGATTAGTTGCTCCAGCTGTCGCAACGCGCACGGCTGCGAGAATTGTATCGGCGTTTGCGAGGGCTTGCTGATCCGTTGCACTGCCCGCAAACAACGCGCGGCCTGCGCTTTTAGTATTGAGTGCGTTGACTAAGGTTTCCATTTCCGATCGCGCCTCGGATGAAAACTGATCAAGAATTGGCTCAATTGCACTTGTAGACCTTGTGAGCAAAGTCGTTCCAAGATTGCTTGTACTGGATTGTATGTGTTCAAGCGCTGTTTGCATCGCTTGCGAGAACTGAGTGGCTTCGGTTGTGGCAATGCCGTAGCCCTCTAGTGATTTTAGGTCATTTTCGATGTCGGCTAAGTAAGAGACGTTACCAGCCAATACGGACTTAATGTCACTAACTTGACCTGTCGCTACCTCTTCATTCAGGCGCGCCATGTCCATTTTTAAGGCCGCGCCGCGACGTTGGAGCATGAAAGTTTGTGCAAGATCACCAAGAGAAAAACTACTCATGTTTAAAGCCTTATTAATGTGTCGAACATCTCATCGACTGTTTCAATAACTCGGGCATTTGCAGCATATGCTTGTTCAATGATTAACAGATTCTGCAATTCTGAATCGGTATCGACACCGTTGGCCAGTTCGCGTTCGGACAACTCGTAAAATTGCGCGGATGCAAAGCTCAGCAATTGATCTTCTCGAAGGCGGTCGGATCCAAGTTGGGATGCAATGCCCGTAGCGACGTCAAAAGCAGACAGAGCGGAAGAGCCAAAGTCACCTGACGAGGGAACACGCGTTTGGGTCAATGCGTCAGACAATGCGTTTAACAATGATGCGTCGCCAGTCGGGCCAGGGTTTGATGCACCTAATCCGTCGCGTAAACGCCACGTTTCGCCACCCGTAGATGGATCGACTAGTGCATTTAGCGCTAGTCGGTTCGCAAGGCCCGGTTCAAGTGTGTTGTCAAACACGGCCCCTGCATCGGTAAACAATCCGGGCTGACCTGCAGCAAGTGTTGGATCGACGCTCGAATTTTCAAAGCGTTCGATCAAATCGCGGGCCAGCGCGTCTATCTGGGACTGAGCACTGGGTGCGAGCTCATCTCGGATTTCAAATTGAGCACCGAGCGTGCCTCCGTGCAAACGCCCTGAACTTGAAGAAGTACTGATAGAGTACCCGTTGATGGTTAGGCCCGACAGCGAGCCATCTTCTATGGACATGTAAGGTGTAACAGTATTGGCTGTTTCAAACCCCACTTCCACAGCGCTTCCATCCAAAAGAATTGTGCCGCCAGTTGTGTAAAGTGCAACCGCTCCATAATCGCGATCGATCATGCGCACAGGAACCATCTCACTGATTTCGTCGATGAGAATTTGCCGTTCATCTTGCAAAGAAGATGTTTCTACAGATCGGCCTGCCGCTCGGGTAATTGCGGAGTTGATTTGTTGGACTCCTTGCAATGCGTCATTCAGGCGAGACACTTGATCTGCAATACTGTTTTCTGCCTGCGAACGGGTGTCTTGGATGCCTTCCCCTACGGAATTTATTGTATCGACAAGATCGCGTGCGCTGAGCGCAGTGTTACTCAAGCGTTCGATTGCGTCGGGGCGACTGCTTGCCGTGATCAGGCTGCTTTGAAAATCTGCAAGTCTGGCAGAGAGTGATCCTGTCTGGTCAGATGTGCCAATCAAGTCTTCTACACGGGTCATGTAAGTTGAAGTGGTTGCTCGATAGCCAAATTCTGATCCAGCCAACCTTCTGTCGGCAATCACTTGGGCGTCGACATGCCTTGTCACACCGTTGACTTGCACCCCCGTGCCAGCTCCACTTGTTGCGGAGCTGACCGACAGGGTGCGGCGTGCATAACCGGGGGTGAGCGCATTTGCGATATTGTTCGAGACAAGTTCGGAGGCGCGGCTCGCGGCTTGTAGGCCGGACATGGCTGAATTTAGGGCGCTGGAAATGGTCATGAGACGGCCTTTCGGGATGGTCCGGGCCTATACCCGGACTGTACTTACCGTTTGATGTTTGTGGTTTCTTGCAACATCTCATCGACGGTTTGAATAACCTTGGCATTCGATGAATATGCGCGCTGGGTCTGGATCATCGCAGTTAATTCGCCTGCGACATCAGTTGCAGATTCTTCGCGGGCGTAGGAAACAATATCGCCAGTTGGGTCACCTGTCGGGCCATCGCCTGCGTCCCATAAAGTGAAACTACCACTTTCCGGTGATGGCAGGTACGTCTGGTGATCAAGTGCCACCATACCATTTGGATTTGGTACATCGACGAGCGGAATTTGATAGATTGTGCGGTTCATGCCGGTGTCAAAGAAAGCGGTGACAAAACCGTTAGCGTCCACTTCGACATTCGTCATTGTCCCGACGGGAGAACCATCCTTGGAAATGTGAATCGGAGCAAAACTGTCAGAAAGCTGAGTGATCCCATCACTGTCTCCAATCGTGCCGATGTTGATCTCGATTGGCCCACTCTCTGCTGCAACGGTAAGGTTGCCGGATATTGGGTCATACGCGCCGCCGCTCACTGTGGTAACAGTTGCGAGCGTGCCGCCAGAGTTTCGGCTGTTGTCAAAGGTTAATACGTATTCTCCGATGACAGTGTTTCCGAGCGCTGAGTCCGTCACTTGGATCGTCCACTCGTTAGAAGAGCCGTTCGCCGGAACAGTCGGGGTAAAGCTGATACCGAGAGTTTCGGATGTGCCCAGATTGTCGAAATACTCGACAGACAAAGATTGAGTTTCGCCTAGTGAGCCTGCTTCCGTGTCTGTTGCTGGAAGGTTTACACCTACCGACATTTGCGTCGTTGGTTCGCCCGAAAATTGGTTTACGTCGACCTGAACTGGTTCAAGTCCATCGGCCGTATCGCGGGGGAATGTGGGAATTGTTCCGTCTGCCTGTGCAGGCCAGCCCAGTAAAACCAAACCTGACTCGGTCCGTAAGTATCCTTCTGCATCTGTGCGGAATGATCCCGTCGTCGTAAGTTGCATCTGCGAGGTGCCATTTTCGATTCCGCTGGCTTGCGCGATTGGTAACATGCCGCGACCGCGCACAGCGAGGTCTGTCGCATTTGAGGTCGATACGAGAGACCCGCTTTGATCAATGAGCCGCGAAGTCGTGGCCCGCACTCCGCCAGCGGAATAGGTGCCGCCACTGGACGAAATGACCATGGAATGGAAATCCGTTTCGACCCGTTTGTATCCGTAAGTAGATGAGTTTGCAATGTTATCTGAAATCGACGCCAGACGTGTCGCATTCGATTTGAGGCCCGCAACACCTGCATTGAGTGAAGAATATATCGTCATGGACACGCCTTTCTGCTGTATCAACTTGTGATGAGCCAACTGATAGGCGGCTCGGCTTAACGTCAGGCTAACAGATCAAATCCGATCTATTTGGCTGATCATATCACTTCCGGAGCAGGACAATTTCCAACCGGTTGTTTCGGATCGCCATTGGATTGTTTGAAATTGGTTCGCGGTCGCCATGCCCTGTCATCCGTTTGATCCGATTGGATTCAATCCCAGCGTCTTCAAGAAGAAGTCGCATCATATCGGCTTCTTCTATGGATCTTCCCCAAGTTGAATTACGCGCGAGGACAATGGGTTGGGTGGGCACATGCCCTTCGACCGCGATGCTGTTTGTGACGGCACGTGCTGCGCTTGATATTAGCTGAGCAAGGTTGTCCAACAACGCTGTTGGCTTGTTCGTGACCGGGTCGAACAACGGCCGGTTCTCAAGTGCGAAGATTTCGATGATCAGTCCTTCGTCGGTGATGCGCGTTGTTATATGGCGCAGTTCATTCTCCATGACGCTGGATTCTCCGCCGTGGCCGACCAACATTTCCTCAATAGTTTCAAAGACTTCATCTTGTGCGGCAGCAGCTTCGTCACCAGCGTCTCCCCGTGCCTTTTGCGATTCAGTGGGGTGCGTCGACGATGCGCCAGTGCCATTATGCGGTAGCGTTTCTTCGGAGAAGATCGAGTCACCCCCAAAGCTGCCATCCCCACCACCAGATACCCGACTGATTGGAATTGTGGGCGAAAAGTAATCCGCCAGACCCTTGCGTTGCTGTTCAGTCGTTGCATTTAGCAGCCACATCAACATGAAGAAAGCCATCATCGCGGTTACAAAATCCGCGTAAGCCACTTTCCACGCACCGCCGTGGTGACCGCCACCGACGACTTTCTTGCGTTTAATGATGATTGGCCGCGCATTGGCTTGCACGCTCATTTCCCACACCTCATTTTCACCCAAAATTGGGTATAGCTGGCGCGAGTTTCGTCGGCCTTAACAGATAGAATTGTCGCGATTTATCTTGGCTATTTGCAGAGAGGGGGCTTACGCATGCAGATGTTTGAGTAGCGAAGTCCCCTAATAAATAGATCCCTCTGGGCAGGATATTTGCAGTCGAAATAGCGGCTTGGGTGGGCGTGTGCGCAACACCTTTCGATTTGGTTTCTGATCTTGGCGAATCTAGTCGTTAACGCCATAAAAACAGGGACATGACCGATTCACCAACCGTGCACCCTGCGGCACACAGTTTGGCGAAATTCGTGGGTCAACGTGGAGTGCGCTGGGTAAGCGACGAGTGCTTAAAAACGTTGGGGTGAAGGGCACCTCCACCTTACGGACGAGTCGCCGGACTTAGCTCTTGTCCGGCACCATTTTGCCTGTCAGGTGCGACGTGCCGCGTTCCTTCGCCAGTGCCACTTGTTTCTGCCGCTCGCGGAAGCGGTCCTTGTCATGTTCAGAGGTTTCGTGTGCACAGTGATGACACGCCACTCCGTTCTCATATTCGGGGCGGTCGCGATCAATGGGCAGGATGGGACGACGGCAGGCGTGGCACAGGTGGTGTGGGCCAACTTCTAACCCGTGACCAACGCTGACTCGCCCGTCAAAGACAAAACAAGAGCCGTCCCATGTGCTGTCTTGCTGTGGTACCTCTTCGAGATACTTCAGGATGCCGCCCTTGAGATGGAAGACGTCTTCGACGCCTTGTCCCAGCAGGTAGTTGGTGGACTTTTCGCAGCGAATGCCGCCAGTGCAGAACATGGCGACCTTTTTGTTGTGAAAGCGATGTTTGTTCGCTTCCCACCATGCGGGAAATTCACCAAAGCTGGCGGTTTGAGGGTCGATGGCACCTTTGAACGATCCGATGGCGACTTCGTAGTCGTTGCGGGTGTCAATGACTGCGACATCATCGCGACCGATCAAGTCGTTCCAGTCGGCGGCCTCGACGTAGTGGCCCGTACGCGCGGCGGGGTCGACATCGGGTTGGCCCATCGTCACGATCTCGCGCTTGAGGCGGACTTTCATTTTGCCGAAAGGCGGCGTGGGGCTGTGGCTTTCTTTCCATTCTAAAGCGTCACAACCGGGCAGCGCCTGGATATGAGCAAGAACGGCGTTAATGCCAGCGCGCGAGCCCGCAATGGTGCCGTTGATACCTTCGGGAGCAAGCAACAGTGACCCGGTCACGTCATGGGTTTCACACAACCTCAGCAACGGCGGCTTCAGCGCGGCAGGGTCAGCAAAGCGGGTAAAGTGATAAAGGGCGGCGATGGTGAACATGGGGCGTGAGATAGGCGATGCGTTGGCACTTGTGCAAGGGGGGCACCGAGTGCGATGATTTGAGGCGCAGCAGTAGGAGACGCTTTAATGACCCACGCCCTGATCGTGATTGATGTGCAAAACGACTTTTGCCCCGGTGGTGCGCTGGCCGTGCCAGAAGGCGACGCGATCGTGCCGGGTATCAACGCATTGATGTCGGAGGCTGGCGCGGTGATCTTAACGCAGGATTGGCATCCGAGGAGACATTCTTCGTTCGCAAGCAGTCACAGTGGAGCGGCGCCCTATGAGCTGATTGACATGCCTTATGGACCTCAAGTGCTATGGCCTGACCATTGTGTGCAAGGCAGTGGCGGTGCAAAATTTCACGCTGATCTCAACGTGGATCGCGCGGATATGATTGTCCGCAAAGGTTACCGGCGCGACATCGACAGCTATTCTGCGTTTTTTGAGAACGATCACGTCACACCGACGGGGCTGGATGGGTATCTGCGCACGCGTGGGATTACCCAGTTGACTATGGTCGGGTTGGCCACGGATTTTTGCGTGAATTTTTCTGCGGTGGATGCGGCAAAGCTTGGGTTCGAGGTCACGGTGCATATGGATTTGTGCCGCGCCATTGATTTGGATGGATCGCTGGCGGCGGCAGAGGCGGGTATGACAGCAGCCGGAGTAACGATGATCTAGGCTAAGCCGGTTTTAGTTTGTTGGCTTGTTTGACCATTTCAGTCACGTTCTTGGCTTCAGCCTTCAACAACTTGCTGAACTTCTGGATCAGGTTTTTTACCCTTTTCACGCCGCTGGCTAGCGAGCCAACTTGACCGACCCATTTAAACATGGCTTGCAGCATCTTTTTCATCGCGTTGATCATGCTAAGCGCAACATCAATTGGATCAAGCAGCGCCAGTACTCTTAGCACTTGCGACCCGATCATCCGGAACAGTTTGGCCAGTCGCGCCACCATGGCTTTGACGATTTTGAATGCTTTTTCCGGTACTGAAAGTGATTTGCGAATGACAGCCAATATTCTATCAGCCAATTTGATACCCCGAAGAACCAGCTTTTCAACAAAAGTAACAATTTTTGGCAGCTGTCGGCTTGCTGATAGGATGCTTCGCACAACTGGCTCGCCAACTGCCTGTCCCAGTTCCTTAGCGACTTTGCCCACTTCTGACATGACGCTTACAAAGATTCGCATTATTGGCCTAATCTTGGCCAACACATTGCGTAGAAAATCAAACAGCCTTGTGCGGACCTTTAGGACCTTGTCTTGGATGTGGGTGAATGGATTATCGGCCTCTGCCACAATATTTCCTTTCCAAAAAATCGTTCATTAAAACTCAGCGGACCAACGCCTTTGTGTGTATCGTGCAGTGAAATACTGGCTTGTGCAAGTTGGCCTACCCGTTAAGCGGCTCTTGCTCCCTGTTATGTGACTTGGCACAACAGGCGAGCGCCGCATGAGGAAATACGCACCATGGTCGACATCGCCAGACGAGTTTGGAACCACAAATGGAAGATTGACCCCATTGTGCGGTCTTTGATCGATACGGATTTTTACAAGTTACTGATGTGCCAATCGGTGTTTCGCAACAAGCCGGACGCGCAGGTTACCTTCAGCCTGATCAACCGTTCGTCTCATATCCCGTTGGCCAACCTGATCGACGAGGGCGAGTTGCGCGAGCAGTTGGACCACATCCGGTCCTTGTCGCTCAGCCGCGGGGAAAGTACGTGGATGCGTGGCAATACGTTCTATGGCAAGCGTCAGATGTTCACGCCCGAATTTATGGACTGGTTCGAGGCTTTGCGCTTGCCGCCCTATCATCTGGAACGCAAAGGCGATCAATACGAGCTGACCTTTGAAGGCACCTGTCCCGAAGTCATGCTGTGGGAAATTCCGGCGCTTTCTGTGTTGATGGAATTGCGTGGGCGTGCAGTTTTGAATGATTTGGGGCGCTTCGAGTTACAGGTCCTGTACGCGCGTGCCATGACCAAGCTGTGGGAAAAGATCGATCGGCTCCGGAGTATCGAAGGTTTGCGGGTGGCTGATTTTGGCACACGTCGTCGTCACAGTTTTTTGTGGCAGGACTGGTGTGTTCAGGCCATGGGCGAAGGATTGGCTGGGGCATTTGCCGGCACGTCAAACTGTTTGATCGCCAAGAACCGTGACCTAGAGGCCATCGGTACCAATGCCCATGAACTGCCTATGGTCTATTCCGCTTTGGCCGGAGACGACGCCGCGCTACAGCGTGCGCCATATGACGTGTTGCAGGACTGGCAAGACGAGCATGACGGCAACTTGCGTATTATCTTGCCTGATACATACGGCACGCCCGGTTTTCTGAAAAATGCGCCGGATTGGCTGGCGGGCTGGACCGGCATTCGCATCGACAGCGGTGATCCAGCGGCAGGCGCGGAACACGCCATCTCATGGTGGAAAGAACGCGGAGAAGACCCTCGCGAGAAGCTGGTGATTTTTTCGGATGGGCTGGATGCAGAAAAGATCGTGGAGTTGCACCAGCAATTCGCAGGTCGCGTCAAAGTGTCCTTCGGATGGGGCACCATGCTGACCAATGACTTTAAAGGTCTGACCAAGGACGACCGCCTTGCGCCATTTTCGCTGGTCTGCAAAGCAGTGTCGGCCAATGGCCACCCAACGGTAAAGTTGTCAGACAACCCCAACAAGGCGATGGGCCCTGCCGAAGAAATCGAGCGCTATAAGCGCGTCTTTGGTGTTGGGCCACAGGACAAACAGGCTGTTGTTGTTTGAACACACAACGTCAAAACCGGGGCATTGTTTCCAAAATTGGAGGGAATGCCCCATTTTGACCACATTTGCTCTCTAGGTTTGTGGCAATAATACAACAAAAACCATTGAGCAGGTCACAATATGCGCTATCCAGCCCTTCTGACGTCGCTTGCTGTCGCCGCTGTTCTGAGCGGTTGCGGTGAAGTGCGTCAGGACGTTACGCGGTCTAATCCAGAAGTCTTGTCGTTCTCACAAGATGTGGATGCAGCAGTAATCCAAGATCGTGCTGTCGCCTTAAACGCGATGGCTGAGCAATTGGCGCGTCAATCAGCCTTGTACGGTACGGCATCAACCGCAAATGGGGCGAGTCAAGGTGCCGAGGCGGTGCCGGCCAGCGCTTTGGTGGAAAGTATCCGTAACATGAATGGGCAAATAAGTGCGCTCCAGTCTAGCTTGCCTGAATTGGTGGCTGAACAGGATGCAAAACTGTCTAGATTGAAAGTGCGTCGTTCCACGCGCACTATATCGCGTCAAAACTACGAACTGCGTACAGGCGCTATTCAAGAAAGTCGCGTCGCAATTGTAGCGTCTTTGACGCAGGCTATTCAACAAACTGAACAGGCCAGCCTGAACATAACGGCGGCCGTGGAACAAGGACAGCAGGGTCTAGTGTGGCACTTGGGTGCCACCAACCAACTTGCGCGTGCGGCGGATTCCGTCAGATCGACGATCTCTCCGTTGGAAAGTGTCGCACGCCCACAGACTGATCGTATCGTGCTTAATGCCGCGCCTCGGTCAGGTGAATTGCGCTAATGCGCATAGCCTTAGATTGTAGATGTCTAAGGTGAATGGTGGGGTGTGCTCTCTCGATTTCGCATCCGTTCCCGCCAGATGATCAGCAGCCCTCCAGCTACGATCAGAGGGGCGCCCTGCAATAGGGCGCCCCACGGCTTTTCATCATAGAACAACCATCCCAACACAAAGGCCAACGGGATGCCGAAATAGCTGAACGGTGCCAGATTGCTTTGTTCGGTCATGCGGTAGCTGATCACAAGGCACAACACAGCAGTACCGCCGAACCCGCCCATTGCAATGATCCAGCCCATGTCTTGGCCACTTTGGATTGGCGTGAACCCGCCAAACACAAGTGCGACGAGCGATGCTGCGACCAACGAAGTGCATGAGGCGTAGACGTTGACCAGTGCGCTGGGCACATCGTCATCCATCATCCGCGCGCTGACGCCGACAAAAGCATAAAATGCGGCAGCAGACAGCGGAAGTAACGCCACAGGCGTGAACGTGTCCGACCCCGGTTGCATCACCAGCACGACACCAACAAAACCGATCAGCACTGCGATCCATCGAATCCAGCCGACTTTTTCGCCCAACAAGGGTACGGCCAGTGCTGTCATGAACAGCGCATTGGCATAGGTGATGGTCGAGGCGGTGGCGAATTCCATCAAGCCCAGCGACAGGTAGAACAAGAGTTGCGCGACTGTAACGACCGCCCCGCGCCCCATAGCCAGCTTCCATTGTCGGATGCGCCAGCGTCGTCCCGTGCGGTGCCATTGGCGTGACAGCACCAACGCGATGATGGCTGGTACAATACCAAATAAGTTGCGCCATGCAGACAATTCCGCCGCCGAATAGTTGGCGGACAGGTGTTTAATCACCAACCCCATTGAATCAAAAAGGATCAGCGCCACAAGGCTGATAATAATGGCCAAGCCTGTCCGGTCGGTTGCGGGCAAAAGGGCTACTTTCACAAAAGGGGTGTACAGAGCGGCCAACTTTATGTCGTCAGCACGGTGTAATGTGCGCTGTGTAGCATCAATCTCCAGAATGATATGAAAATTGTCCCGAAATTCTGAACAGATGCCTCAAGTTCGCCATATTTCGCCACCATATTGAAGACAATTAAAGTCAAATCAGACGTATTGGATGGAATAATGAAACCCACTTTTTTGATTGCTACACTTGCCGCGGCAACAGTCCTGTCAGCTTGCGGGGACAAGACGCAGAACGTCGCGCGCACGCATACGGCATCCTTGGGCTTTGGCGAATACGGTTCTGTCCACAGTGATGGCACATCGGCGCGTTCTTCGCTGGACTTGCTGTCCTTGAATTAATCCGTCGGGTCGACACGCCCACGCATCGCCTTGACGTCGCCCCGAACTTTCTTGGCCTTGAGCCTACGATTCTTTGACCCCAGTGTGGGTCGGGTCGCGATGCGGCGTTTGGGTGCCACCAGCGCCTTTTGTACTAATTCGACAAGCCGCTGTCGTGCGATATCACGGTTGCGGGCCTGACTACGGGTTTCATCACATTGGATGATAAGCGCCCCCTCCAGCGTCCAACGTCGGCCTGCCAACCGTTTTAACCGGGTTTTTACAGGACCCGGCAAAGACGGCGACCGCTCTGCTTCGAACCTGAGTTCGACGGCGGTCGCCACCTTATTCACGTTCTGCCCACCGGGGCCTGACGCGCGCACAAATTGTTCGCTCAGTTCCCAATCTTCGATAGAAATGGTGTCGTTGATCCTTAGCATGGTATCTCTCTTACCTTGTCAGGGACATGCGAAAAAGGGCCGCCCTTGGGGGCGGCCCTTCTCGAAATGTTTCGGAGGTTGTGTCGGTTAGGTCAACCGACCAACTTGGCGGTCTGCACCGCATGGGGTTGCCCTAGCTAGCGACCTTCCAAGTTGTTCCGACACCTCTCTCCAATACCTTTCTTGACACTGGATCACCTCCTTTTCATTTGTTGAACACACCCTCAGCTTCGCACAGCTCAGGCATAAGTCAACGAATTTATGCAGGCAATTCGACGCTTTTTGTGATCCAGCGAAAAGGTGCCAAAGCAATAAGCGCAAGGCTGAGTTTGACCACCCAGTCGGCGATTGCCAGCGACACCCACAGTGGCGCAGCAGGGCCAAAACCAAGGATCGGTAGCACTTCACCGGCCCAAGATACGTCATTACCGGGTTCGATAAACGTAAGGCTCGCCGCAAATGCGATGGTAAAGAACAGGGCCGTGTCTACGGTGCTGCCCACCAATGTCGACACCAACGGAGCCTTCCACCATACACCGCTGCGCAGGGTGGCAAAGATGCCCACATCAAGCAGTTGCGCCGTCAGGAAAGCGAGGCCCGACCCAATAGCAACGCGCAATGTGACCGCCGGATAAGTGAATCCATCGCCTTGCAGGATGACTTGTGTGCCGATGAGCGAACAAATCACCCCGACAAAGAAGCCGATGAACACCACTTTGCGTGCAGCCTGTGCGCCGTAGACGCGGTTCATCACGTCCGTCACAAGGAAAGCAAGCGGGTACGTGAATGCGCCCCATGTCAGCCAATTGCCGAATAGATGTTGGACGAGGATATTGGAGGCGACCACGATGGCGGCCATGGCAAGGATGCCGGGAAGATGGATGCGTGTCATAATTTCATGCCCGTTTTTGCAAGGTTGCGGCGACTTGGTTCGGTATTGAACTCGGGCCTCTTATTCGCAGGTGGCGCCGCCTGCAAGCGTTTCTGTCAGGGCGTACTCCACTATCTCGTTGGCTTGGATCGATAGGAAATTGTTATCCGACACCATGGTCAGGCACGTCGCACCGCTGCCGGAAACCCAGATAGCCAGACCCTCAAGGTTGTCGTGGGTACCTAGCGTTGTTCTGAGCAGCGTTTCGATCTGCGGTGGTTTTGTGTTCAAATCAATCCGGCGGATTTGAGTGCGAAAGCCAAGCGGAGAAAAGCTGCGTTCCAAGACATACAGCAAACGATCAGGCCCAACATCTGCACCAACTGGCCGAAATGGGTCATTGCGCGGTAGGTGCGCGGTGATATCCCACCGTCCACCCAAGTAGCGGTAGATTGGAAATGGTTCCGCCTCGACCAGACTGCGTTCGGGAATTGCATAAAGTGTGCCATCTGGCGTGCCTGCGAGTGCTTCAAGCGCGCCATTGAGCGCAAGAGCCTCAAAATCAGGGTGGCTTTGTACTGAAATCCCGGATTGCCGGACCACTTCGCCGGGGTTTTCGTAGCTGAAAAACAACCGCTTTGCGGCATAGGCCAGTCCCTCACTGTCCCGTTCAGGACGGGGTTGGGGAAAGCGGGCGATGCTAGGTATTCGTGTTTCTGGATCAAAACTTAAAGCAAAGGCTTGGCCTCGGTCCGATAGCACGATTGCGCTGTCGGGTCTTTGCATTTCGATTGCAGACAATCCACCAAAACCTAGCAACTCTGAGTGCAGCTGAATGATCCGGTGAAGCGTCAGCGGGTCAGCAGTTGACAGACAGGGGGCGAGGATCAGCGCGAGGCTAAGACGCCGGAGCATTGCTGAGGTAGGTCTGCGACACGCAATTCACGGCGCGGTCGCGGGGCTGGTGCGTTCGGATCACGCGGTTGAGGCGGAGGCGGGTTTAGGATGTTGTCCACCCATTGTTGCGCATCAGCACAGCCATCACCGGCGGGTGGCGCTGCTTGGTTGACACAGCCACGCGCACCGCGTGGGCATTTCAGCCGTATGTGAAAATGATAGTGATGCCCAAACCAAGGACGCACTTTGTTCAGCCACGCACGGTTGCCTTTTTCATCTTTGCACATCTGCACTTTCGCGCCGGGAAAGACAAAAATACGCGCAGTGCGTTTATCGCTTGCGGCGGCTTTTATGATCTCATGATGGGCGCGGGTCCAATTGGAATTGGTAAATGCCCCAGCCGAGCGGCGCGTTGAGATCGATGAAATGTTTTCACGCTCAGCCGCGCTGAGTGTCAGATTGCGCGCAGGCAGCATCCAAATATCGGCGTCGAGCCCAATTTGGTGACTACGATGTCCGGTCAGCATTGGTCCACCGCGCGGTTGGCTCATGTCGCCGACGTAAAGACCCGCCCAACCAGGTTGCTGTGCAGCTTTACGGCTTAGGCTTTGCACCATGTCCACGAGTTCAGGGTGTCCCCAATTGCGGTTGCGCGACAGACGCATGGCTTGCCAAGTGGGCCCTGTTTCCGCCAACTGTTGCGCACCGGCGAGACAGCCCTTGGCATAACTGCCAACAGGCGCTGGGTCTTGTACGGATGCACGACGTTTGCTTCCGAATTGCCCTTTGGCAATATTTTGCAGCGTAGCCGGGTCCACATCTGGGGTCGGGGTGCCGTCAATATCTGTGCCTGCGCCGCCTGCGCAGGCGCACAGAAGCAAGGAAGTCACCAAAGCAAAGGAGCGTTTAAAAGATCTCATTGTGAATTCTCACCTCTGGGGTTGACCCAAAATAGCATGATCAGCCCCAAAAGGAAGAGCGCAAGTAGCGGAGAAACACCGAGTTGCGTACTGCCTGTCACGGCGGTGGCGACGCCGATGGAAAAAGGGGCAACAAAAGCGGTCGCGCGTCCTGTCAGACCATAAAGACCAAAACTCTCGGTCGGTGCGGCAGGGTCGCAGTGACGTACCATCAACGTGCGGCTGGCCGCCTGCATCACGCCGCCCATGCCACCTATCAATACACCGCAGATGTAAAAGATGATGTCAGGTGCTGCGGAATCTTCCGCCAAGGAAATGCCGAACATGCTTTCACGCGACAGGTTTATCAGCACGAAACATACGCCCATTAGCGCGAGGATCGTTACAATGATGACGGGCTTCGGACCGAACCGTTTATCTGCATGACCACCAAGATAGCTGAATACGGACGCTCCAATGGCGGCGATAATCCCAAACACTCCGACTTGCACAACGCTGAAATCAAGGACCAAGAGCGCAAAAGTGCCGCCAAAGCTGTAGAGTCCGTTCAGGGCGTCTCGGTACACCATAGAGGAACCGAGATAGGTGAACAGGCTGCGCTTAGCTGGCAAGTTGCAAATGGTGGCCCAAAGCCGCGACAAGGCTGCCCCGACAGAGGTGCGTTGTCCGGTGGAGTGGACTTCGCGCACCCATAAAAAGTAGGGGATCATAAAAACAGCGTACCAAAGGGCCACGAAGGGACCTGTGAACCGCGTGCCTTCGCGGGTCTCGGCATCAAACAGCCCAAACCCAGGGTCAAGCCCGATCAAGGTTTTACCATTGCTTTGCTCTGCAAAGAATAACAGAATTATGAAAAGTGACAGCACGCCGCCCGCATAGCCAAAGCTAAAAGCGGAGCCAGAAATCTTGCCGATCTCTTCTTCGGTTCCAAGGGCGGGAAGTTGGGCATTGATAAAGATCAGAGCATATTCCGCCCCAATAAAGCCGAAAGCGAACGCTGCAAGCATCCACATGATGTTGCTGCCATCAGGTGCGGTGAACCATAGCCCGCTGGCCCCGGCAACCAACATGAGCGAAAAGCCGATCACCCAAGGAATTTTTCGCCCGCCCGTGTCGGCCATCGCCCCAAGTAGCGGCGCCCCAAAGCCGATGATGAGGCCGGTGATTGTTAAAGTGAACGACCACATCGCTTGGGCGTTGGCCTTAGCCAATTCGGTTTCGACGCCTTGCGACATGAAATTGTCACTGGCCAGCGAGACAAAAAATGGACCAAAGATGAAAGTCAGAAGGACAGTATGATAAGGCTGACTGGCCCAATCAAAAAAGAACCATCCCCAGATACGTTTTTTGAGACTGATCTCTGCCATAGCCTTTGCCCCTGCCTTTTGCTCTTTTGACAAAAGCAGTCCAAAGGCGGGGTGGCAAGGACAGGTTGCAGTCCTTGGCGCCAAAGCGGGTCAGAAATTGCGCTCGTATTCTGGCGGCGCAATAATTTCCCGTTCGTGACAAGTAGGGTGCGGCACTGCAGCGTAAGGTCAACCATATGACCAGAGTGACCTTGCGCCAATTGGCTACGCACCCTACTTCTGGTACAAAGAAAAGGACGAACCCTATGCTGGCCATTTATCAAACGCTGCAGTTGATCCTAAGCGTCGTTTACACCGTCATGATTGTGCACATTATCATGAGCTGGTTGATCAGCTTTCAGGTGTTGAACCTGCATCAGCCCATCGTGGCGCAAATCTGGACCGGGCTGAACAAACTGCTAGAGCCAATCTATACGCCGATCCGCCGTTTCATGCCTGACACGCGCCCGCTGGATCTTGCACCGCTTGTGGCCTTTATCGCAGTGATCGCTTTGCGCGCGTTTATCTTGCCTGCCATCTTTGGACTGACGTGATCCTAGGGACTTGTTCACCTCCTGTTAAAATGTGAGTCTGCATCAAACGAGCAGACAAAAAACAATTTTACAGGGTTTGTGACATGGCCAGCGCTGCCACGCTGTTAAAGGACGTCTTTGGATTCGACGATTTCCGTCCCGGTCAGGAAGAGATCGTTGACGCCGTGACGGCAGGCGAAAACACACTTGCCATCATGCCGACAGGCGGTGGCAAATCCCTTTGTTTTCAACTTCCCGCGCTTATCCGTGATGGGGTGACCGTAGTCATTTCCCCTTTGATAGCGTTGATGCGCGATCAGGTGCGCGCCCTGCAAGAGGCGGGAGTAAACGCTGGCGCTCTGACCTCTGGCAATACGCCTGAAGAAACAGATGCGGTCTGGACTGCGTTGGAACGAGGCGAACTAAAGCTGCTTTATATTGCTCCCGAACGGCTCGGTTCGGGGTCGGCCATAGGGATGTTGCGCCGTATTGGCGTCAGCTTGATTGCGGTGGACGAAGCGCATTGTGTCAGTCAGTGGGGCCACGATTTCCGCCCGGACTACCTGCGCATCGGTGCGCTTCGGCAAGCGCTGGATGTGCCCTTGGCTGCTTTCACGGCGACTGCGGACGCGGAAACCCAAGTTGAAATTGTGCAAAAGCTGTTTGATGGCACGCCGCCGCGCGCGTTTTTGCGCGGGTTTGATCGGCCCAACATTCATTTGGCGTTCGCTGCCAAAAATGGGCCACGTGCGCAGATTTTGAACTTTGCCAAAGCACGCAAAGGCCAGTCGGGCATCGTTTACTGTGGCACGCGCGCCAAGACCGAAGCACTGGCGCGCGCGCTGTGCGATGCGGGGCATAGCGCCATTCACTATCACGGTGGGATGGAGGCCGAGGACCGTCGCATCGCCGAACGCCGTTTTCAACAAGAAGACGGGCTGGTCGTTGCGGCGACAGTCGCTTTTGGCATGGGCGTCGACAAGCCCGATATTCGTTGGGTTGCGCATGCCGATTTGCCCAAATCGATTGAAGCTTATTACCAAGAAATTGGTCGTGCAGGCAGGGACGGTGCGCCTGCTGAAACGTTGACGCTGTTTGGCCCCGAAGATATCAAATTGCGCCGCTCTCAAATCGACGAAGGGCTTGCACCGCCTGAACGACGTATGGCCGATCATGCGCGTCTGAATGCGCTCTTGGGCTTGGCTGAAGCATTGGAATGTCGCCGCAAGACGCTATTGAGCTACTTTGGTGAAACCGACATCACTTGCGGCACCTGCGATCTTTGCGATGCGCCTGCTCAAGTATTTGATGGCACGACCGCGGTGCGCAAAGCGTTGTCGGCTATGTTGCGCACCGATGAATGGTTTGGCGCAGGCCATCTGATTGATATCCTGCTGGGCGCGCAAACGGACAAGATTAAACAACGTGGTCATGACGCGCTGCCGACCTACGGGGTAGGCAAAGAATATACCAAAGGTCAGTGGCAGGCCGTGTTCCGTCAAATGATGGGGCACGATTTGGTGCGCCCCGATCCTGATCGTTTTGGCGCGTTGCGTATGACGGACGCAGCGCTGCCGATTCTGCGCGATGAGGCCAAGATCACCTTGCGCAGCGACACGATTGCTGCGGCGGTTGAACGGCGTCCGGCCGTTAAAGAAATGGTGAGCGAGGAAAACGCACCCTTGCTCAGTGCTTTAAAAGCCAAGCGGCGGGGGCTGGCCGAAGCCGCGCGTGTCCCGGCCTATGTGATTTTCCCAGACAAGACGTTGATCCAAATGGCCGAGCGGCGGCCCAACGATCTGGACCAGATGGCACAAATCAGTGGTGTGGGCGCAAAAAAGCTAGAAAAATTCGGCGATGCGTTTCTTGAAGTCATCAATGGAGAGGCCGCTGCCGTGCATCCGACGCGTCGCAAACTTGCGGGGCAAGATGCAGGCGCAATCTATGACCAGTTGTTGGCGGCGCAGGCGGAACTGGCGCGGGGGCGCGACGGGACCGACAAGCCGCTAAGCTGCTCTGCCTCGCAATTGGCAAAAGTGGCGAAATTGCGCAATGGGGACGATGCGGCGCTGGAACAGCTTTTGGGGGATCGCAAAGCAGAGCGATTTGGCCCGGCTTTTCTGGACGTCTTGCGAGCCGCAGGCTAAGTCCTACACAAAGACACGGGGGTGACGCGATGTTGGTGGTGATTTCTCCGGCCAAAAGGCTGGATTGGGCGGAGCGCGATGTGGCGACGACGGCCCCTGCGATGCAGGAAGACGCCGTGCGCTTGGCACGAACAGCGCGAAATTTGACGCTGGGCAACCTAAAGGCGCTGATGAGCCTAAGCGATGATTTGGCCCGATTGAACCGCGATCGTTTCGCCGCATTCGAGGCGGCCCCAAGCGCTGATTTGACCCGTCCGGCGATGCTGGCATTTGCTGGGGACACGTATCAGGGCCTAGAAGCTGACAGCCTGTCGCAGGACGAAACAGACTATGCGCAGGACCATCTGCGCATTTTGTCTGGGCTGTATGGATTATTGCGCCCTTTGGACGCGATCCAGCCCTACCGTTTGGAAATGGGAAGCCGTTTGAAAACGCGACGAGGTGCGTCGCTGTATGAGTACTGGCGCAATGATATAGCCAAGGCTTTGAACGCACAGGCTGAGGCAACGGAGGCCAAGATGTTGGTCAATTGTGCCAGTCAGGAGTATTTTGGTGCGGTGCCGCTCAAGGCGTTGAAACCGGAAGTTATCACACCAGTTTTTATGGAAGACAAAGGCGCTGGGCCAAAGATCGTCAGCTTTTTTGCCAAACGCGCGCGCGGTGCGATGGCACGCCATATCGTGCAGAATCGGGTGCGCCATCTGGATGGCATTCGGGCGTTTGAAACGGACGGATATCGCTTTCAGGCGAAGGCCTCGGACGATACGCGTCTGGTTTTTGTACGCCCTTATCCGGCTTGAAGTTCTTCTGTCGGTAGAGCGGGCGAAGCCTCGTCTGGACAGAATTCACGCAACTTGCCATGAATCTCGGTTTTGCGGAGCGGTTTGGTCAAGTAATAGTCGATACCGCTTGCCAAAATACCTTGATCATCACCGTCCATAGCGTGCGCAGTGAGCGCTACGATGGGGATGTGACCTCCGGCGTCCGCTTCAATCTTGCGAATTTCGATTGTTGCTTCTTTGCCGTCCATTTTTGGCATGGAAATGTCCATAAAGATCATGTCTGGGGCAAAGCTCTGGAACAGTTCCACGGCCTCGACTCCGTTAGTCGCAAATTCCAGTTCGATGTCGGCATCTTTCACCATTTTACTGAAGACAAGACGGTTGGTTTTGTTGTCCTCAGCGGCGAGCACGCGCATTTTACGAGTGGATGACGACGGCGGAGCAACTGTGTCAGCCGTCCGAGTGACGAGTGGTCCAACCGATTGTAACCGTTTAAATAATTCAGCACGTGGCACTGGCTTTTGCAGGATCGCATGCAGGTGCGCGGCGCCCGGGTCGTTGGCAGCGAAGCTGGGATTGGAGCTGAGTAAAAGAATCGGCGTGTCTATGCCTCGCGTGCGCATGGCTTCGGCCAGTTCCAACCCATCCATCTCTGGCATATTGTGGTCAGTCAATACCAGGTCGATGTCTGATAGGTTCTGCAATGCGTCGACTCCGTTGGCGCAGGTTACGACGCCAAGCCCAATTTGTTCCAATTGTCGGCACAGGATGGTGCGGTTCACCTCGATGTCGTCGACGACAAGTACCCGGCGTAAGCCTTCGGGCACAGGAGGGTGTTCGGGAAGGGCCGTTGTGCTGAGTTGAAGCGGGATCCTGAAACCAAAACAGGATCCAACACCGTCTTCGCTTGTGACCCACATTTCGCCGCCCATAAGGTCGACAAGACGTTGAGAAATGGCAAGGCCCAGACCGGAGCCGTCGAACTGGCGATTGCGTTCATTTTCCACCTGATTGAACTCGCCGAAGATGTGGTCAATTTTGTCTTGTGGGATGCCGATGCCCGTGTCCTCAATTGTAATATTGACGTCTGCGCACCCACCTTCGATGTCAGGCACGCCAGTGACGCGCACGAGCACGTGCCCTTCGGAAGTAAATTTGACTGCATTACCCATGAGGTTGGTCAGGACCTGCCTGATGCGACCGGGGTCGCCAATATAGGCGGTAGGCAGGAAGAGATCGAAGTCCACCAGTAACGATAGGTTTTTGTCCTGTGCGGAAGACTGCAGCAGCATGATCACTTCGTGAATGCAGCGTTCCAGATCAAAGGGCTCAGGATGCAATTGAAGTTTTTCGGCTTCAATCTTGGAGTAATCCAGCACGTCATTGATGATGACCAACAGTGCCTCGCCCGAGTTCTTGATCGTGTCGACATAAAGCCGCTGTTCTTCGGTCAACCCGGTGTCGCTTAGCAGCTCGGACATGCCGACGACACCGTTCATGGGCGTTCTGATTTCGTGGCTCATGTTGGCAAGGAAAGCGGATTTGGCACGACTTGCGGCTTCGGCTTCGGCGCGAGCGGTCTTTAGTTGTTTTTCGTAACGCACGGATTCCGTAATGTTCAGCCCGAGCGAGACCATGTCACCGCCCTGTCCTCGTCGGTCCACCAGTTTGATATACTGATTGTTCCACATCCGGACGGTGATCGGTTCAGGTTGTGATTGCATCCAACGTTCGGTCATCAATTGCCGCCATTCATCCGCACCCAGCTTACCTGTGTTGACGATCCCTTCGTCTGTCATCACCTGTAGGATTGTAACGTAGTGGACGCCCGGTTTGATGATCTCGAGACCGTCAAAAGGTGATAGATAGCTGGCATTGGCCGCTATCATCCGATTGTCAGAGTTAAAAAATGCAAAACCGTCCGTAATTGTTTGCACGGAATGCCATAGTCGGCGTTCAGCGATTTCAACCTTTTGATTGGCCTGCCCAAGTTCGGTTTTGAACCGTTCGTTTTCAGTTTTGACGTTGGCGACTTCGGCACGGGTTTCAGTAATTTCACCTTGCAATGCTGCGGCGTGGCGCCCGAGTTTTCGGTTCGCCGCCGAAAGTTCTGCTTGTTTCAACTCAAGCAATCGCTCAGCAGCAAGGCGGCCCCGCCTTTCCAAGGCCAGCTTGTTTGCAAGGCTCATTTATATGCTCCGCCAGATATTCTGGCTTAGATATGTCACGAGGGTGGTGAATATCGGATTAACTCACACAAATTGAAACAATTGCATGGATAGGGCAGGCCATGGCAGGTTGCTTCCATAGGATGCCCCTTTTTTGTCCGGAGTATTGTTATGCGTCTTTTTATTTTGTCCTGGCTGCTAATGATCTGGGCCCATGCAGTTTGGGCTCAGCAAGTTTTGCCGGATCAGCGTTATATTTTGACAGAAGACACAGATTTTTTTGGCGCAGATCGCACAGCTCTGTTTGACACGACATATGAGGCTTGCCAGCGCGCCTGTAACGCAGATGATCAGTGTGTCGCTTTCACCTTCAATAGCCGTTCGAACGCGTGCTTTCCTAAGTCCGCGATCACAGAGCGTCAGCCCTTTGTAGGTGCTGTATCAGCCGAGCGTGTGCGCACGGATGCAAACCTGCAAGAGGCAGCTTTGCGCCGCGCGGCTCTTTTGGGTGTCAGTACACAGGATGCGGATGCTGCGCGCAATTTGGCGCAAAGTATTGGGGCGCGATTTGCCGTCAATGGCCAGTCGCCCGATGCTTTGTTGATCGCTTCCCTTGAGGCGTGGTCACAGGGTGACCGCGCAGCGGCATTACGCTGGACAGGAGCGGCCGTTGCAGCCGGTGATGCGCCGGATATGTGGGCGCGCTATGCGTTTGTCGCGCTGCGTTTGGGGGACACGGCACCCGCAAACCTGCGCAACGCGGCGCGGCGCGATGCGGTGCCTGCTGCGTTGAACGCTTATTTGCGCTCCACCACACCAGAGGCGCAGGTTACTGCCTTGCAAAATTTGGCTGAGGCGTTTGAAGTCAATGGGCGCGGGCGCGACATGATCCCTGCTTTGCGGTTGGCGCAGTCTTTGCAGCCGCGTGATGACATCGCCGCTGCTTTGGATGACGCGCTTGCAAAACACGGATTTCGAGTCACCGATACCCGTGTCGACAATGATGCAGCGCAACCCCGTATCTGTGCGACGTTCTCTGAACCACTGGTGCAAGCGGGCGTCGATTATGACCCCTTTGTGCGCAGCGAAATCGATGGTTTGGTGGTGGGTATCAGCGGACAGGATTTGTGTCTTGATGGGGTGCGCCACGGGGAACGCTATCGGATCACCCTGCGCTCGGGTCTTCCAAGTGCAAGCGCAGAGGTGCTGCATAAAGACGTTGCTCTGACCTTATATGTCCGCGATCGAACGCCGGCGGTGCGCTTTCCGGGTCGCGCATATGTACTGCCGCGCAGTGCTGGCGCAAGCATCCCAATTGAGACTGTGAACCTGAGTGCTGTTGATCTGGTTCTGAGCCGCGTGAGTGATCGCAATTTAGTGCAATCACTGCGCGGAGGTTTCTTTGGCCGCCCAATGTCACAGTGGCAGGCGCGGCAGTTCAATGACGAGATCGCGCAAGAAGTTTGGCGCGGCACGGGCGAGGTTCAGACCGCGTTGAATGCCGAGGTGCTGACGCGTTTGCCACTGGGCGAAGTACTGGCCAAGCATCCCCCTGGCATCTATGTGCTTAGTGCGCGCGAACCGGGGAACGACGAGTCTGGCGTGTTATCGGCGGCACAGTGGTTTGTGTTGTCCGACCTTGGCGTGTCTACGTGGCAAGGCAATGATGGGCTGACTGCATTGATATTGACTGTTCAAGAAGGCCACGTAGAAT